>NZ_CALFPF010000063.1 GCF_937919775.1 uncultured Gimesia sp. | reverse complement strand
GCTCTGATGTGACAGATGATGTCACTGATGCCGATGCGATGGAAAAGGGGGCCATTGAAGCATTACCTGCCATTTACAGCGATCCTGAAAAAACCAGGCTCACAGCAGACGTATCAAAAGCGGGCGAGCAAGGCCTGGAAATCAACTTTGATTTGAAAGCGAAATAGCTTGATCAGGATGATGGAATTATCTCTCAATTCTCGCCTGCCGGTTGAGGATGTTTGGCATGGATGAACTCGAAAGTCTCATCGTCTGTTCAAACAGGACTGACCAGATGATACTTTTCGATGTCAAAAGAGACATGGATTTTCTTGACCATTGATGACGAACCGTCACACTCCAGCTGCTCGAAACGAGTATCTGGAGTGTGACAGTCAATGGCTCTACTCATCGTCTTCCTCCCCGGCTTGATTAGATGTGCCGGAAAGGTAAATCAGCGGCTGTCAGCGATTCATCGGTTTGAGCGTGACGCCGACGCCCACCACGGCCACCCACGGATCGGACTTCGGCGACTCGGTCGCCATCACCCACACTTGTTTCTCGCCCTTTTTCAGCGAACATGTGCCGAACACAGGTACCTTGCCGAACGGGTCACCACTCCAGCCACCCGCGATGAGCGCTTCCACGATCGCATTACCGACAGCGAAAGCCGTGCCGCGTTTGACCCGCATTCGCAGTGCGTAAGGCTTCTCCTGCTGCACTTCGAGATCTTTGGGGGTCGCAACAGCCACCTCGGGCTTTTCTCCCTTTTGATAAGTAGCCCGGTTCGCGACTCCCTCTCTGGAGCGCAGCTCCTCTTCGGCCACTTCGACGGCAGTCTGATGGTCGATACGCACGCGCGTGCGGCCCTCGAATTCGGTCGTCGTGATCGTGATCATCTCCTGTCCCGGCTTTCGGAAGATTGTGAGGAGCTTCTTGTCAATCACAACCGGCTCTTCTGTTGTCGCTTTCCAGCCATCGTCGCCAAACGCCTTGCGGTAAAAACTGGCAACTTCAGTGGGACTGGAGTCTGTGTCGAATGAGACCTCTGACGTACTATCGTTGTAGCGGAAATCAATCGCAGCCGGGAAAGCCGGTAGTTCGAGAGAAAGCAGGGTGCTGGTCAACATGATCGCGGTCTTCCCTCCCTGGCCTGGCGCACTCATGACGTTGACGTAAACCAGTACCGCGTTTTGCCGGTAGTAAGCGGTATCTCCTGCTGAACCATAGGGTGTCCAGCCCGCTTTCAGCATGAGTTCCCGACACAGTTCAGCGGTCTCTTTAACGGGTGCGTCAGTCGTATACATTACCGATTGCGGGAAGGCGTAAACCTGCTTGACTCCTTCAGGAGTCGGTAATGCAGTCAGAGAAACGTTGCCATACCGGGAAAACTTCACCATGACCGGATCTTTGGGACTGGTTTTCATGACTGATAAATTCAAATGGAAATCGCCGTGGGTAAAATCGGCGCCGGAGAACTGCCCCTCGCGGCGGCTGCCTGCCACTTCTTTCCAACCCCGTTTGGTGAGTTCCTGCGCGTTGAAGTCGAGTATCTCTTTCGCCGGCTTGTCCACGGTGTAATTGAAATCCGCCATGCGGCGAAAGCCGGGTGAGTTGGCGCCTTCGGGTAAGGGAAACGTCTCGAGGTCAAGCGCCGCCTCCGCTTCAGCCAGTGTCGCCGGTACTACTGGTACTGTCGGCTTGGCTGGCGCCTGAGCTGTTTCCTGCGCCGCTGCTTTCTCTGCTGACTTCGCAGATTCCTGATCGGGCGCCTTAGCCGGGGCCACATCCGAACAACTGGCCGCGGTTATGACGAGGGCCGTCAACAGACCAGACACAACAATCGAAATAGGACGGGGGGGGCACATACTGACGGTTCTCCAACGGGTGATTTCTGGTTTAACGTTTGTCGCAACGACGTTTTCTGTCAGTCGCTCAGCGAGTGATGCTCTGGAAAACGGTCAAAGATTTGCGCAGTCTACCAGTTGCTACCATATAAATTCCAGCCCTACATTACAGTCGTGGTAAAAAGAGTTGCCCCCATTGACCCCGGAGGTAGGGAGATCACCAGTTACGGCTCCCGATAGCCTGGTTGCCTTCTTTGGGATTTCTTTGAATTGCTCTGAAAGCACCGAAACCTGGTCTAGGATGAGCATTCTGTATCCGGCAGTGACCGCCCCGTGTCGGGTGATCTGCCAGCCCGTACGGCAGAGTAATCTGCGTGATCCCGCAGTTAAATCAGATGGAAGTGTGACAAGCCCCCAAAGATCAGCAAAAGAATCCCGACTCCCCAGATCGGAACGAACCAGATATGACCGCCCGCTTCGGGATTGATGCTGGAATTCTCTGTCTCATCATCGAAAAAGCGTAACGCCACATCAAACAGCATCGCACAAATGATGGCGACAAACATCGCCAGATCACGGCTGTCGTTCCATTTAACAGAGATTAAAAATCCCGCAAACCCGGCAAAGGCACAGATCAGAGCTTTGGTATTGAATATCCACATTCGTTGAGAAGTCTCTCAGCATCTGTTTCAGAATCGTGTTTAAGATGATCAAGTATGACAATTTGTTGACAGCGCCTCTGAATTACATAACGGCATTATTAGTCTGTTAGCCGTCCAGAACTTTTGAACTCAGTTTCTACTCGATCTGCTGCTCGGGTTCGCGGCAGGGTGAAACAATCAATTTTTAGGCTTGAGGGTTGCGGAACCAAACATTTTCTCGCCCAGCGCTGTGGTTCCTGTAAAGGCCAAGGCGATCTGGCCGTTGGTGACTCTCCCGCGCAGGAACATCTTGGCGCGACCGACGAGGGGAGACTCGATGACAACAAGACCATTTCCCATTGATGGTGCTGTGCCGGAAACTGAAAATTCCACCTTTTTTCCGTCAGGTAAGACAGCAGCAATGGCCCCACTAAATTTTTTGCCATCTCTTTCCGAAACCGATAATGCCCAGCGAGTGCCCCTCTTCTCAATGTTGGACTTTGCATCACCTATCCAAACGACTCCAGGGGCGAAGTGGTCCTGTTGATCTGCGGGATCTGCTTTCCCACCCTTTAATTGAGCATTTTCTTTTCTGAGTTGTTCACATTCTTTTTCCAGCAGTTCAACCGTCTTTTCGGAAGCGAGCAATTTTGCTTCCAGGAGCTCAATTTTCATCTTCAAGTCATCCACGTCACCATTTTGCGCGAAAGAGTTTCCACAGGCCAAAACGGAAATCACCAATCCCAGAGAAAGAAATCTGCTACACATATCGACGTGACTCCTCATTCCATAATTGAACAAAACCAGAATTTATTACCGCCTGTCGCAACTTGCGTTTATGGCTCACTGAGTAGTGTTATCATGTGTATACGCGCCGCGGATTGTCAAGTCGCGGGTAAAAATTTATGAGAGGAGTGTAGAAAGTCGACTCATGCTTCACACGAGTTAGATATGTCCATGATCAAAAAAATGCAGAACCATTCAATACGAGTCTGGCAAGTCGTTGCGTTCGCGTCGTGCAAACCAGGATTGCTCAATCCCTTCCTTATGATGATTCATCGGAGGCTTCAGTTTGTTGAGATCCGGCAGATTTTCAGGAAAGCCAACAAGTTGATAATACAAATCCTTATTGTGTCCTTCCGCAAGGGCCACAATTCGCATCCACATGCTTCGCCAGGACTTGAGTCGTGGTGAATTCAAATCAAGTTGTAAAATCAATCGTTCCGTTTCATTGTCCTGCGTGCGAAGTGATCCGTCAGATAAGGTCGCGACATTCTCCGAATTCAACAGTTGGAAGGGATCGTTAACAACCTGATCAAGTTTAACAGAATTACAACGGCGGCAAGAATAGACCAGATTCAAATAATCCAGTCGTCGATGAGGGTTGGACGATTGGGGCTCGAAATGATCAAGTTCATACTCACTTGTTACCTGTCCCCACGCTTCAAGCAATAGACACAGCGAAAATTAAACTCATCCCGCAGCCACGGGCGATAAGATTCATAAATCTTATATCCCGCTGGAGCGTGGAGTCGCTCTCTCCTTTGAATGGGATAATCGAAAATCAAAGGGGGTTATCCTTGTTGTCCAATTCCAGCAGCTTTCGGTGAAGTTCTTTTGCGCCTTTCATGGGCAGGTTCTCTTCAGAATCAACGTGATTTCGCATGAGATTCGTCAAACCTGCCAATTCGATGCTTTCTTCAGACGAGATTGTTTCCTGTATCTCTTTATCGATCAGTTCGAAGCGTCGCTGGTTCAACTCAGCATTCCAACTGGTAGATCTCGGCTTTTGTTCCAAGAGAATCTGCCCCATCGTTTCGAGAATCGATTCTGTATTCGTTCCGGAATCCAGCAAAGTCTGAAATATCGTTCGAATTGATGTCTCTTGTATCTCGGGATAACTGGGGTTGGCAGGAAGACTGAGACTCGCATCTGCCAAGTTGAGCTCGAGGTGTTTGATGAATAAACGAATCCAGTCGTCAGTCGATTCTGGAATCGATCTCCGGGAAGATTCAGGCGGCGTTTCGCACGGCATCTGTTGTATCTCCGTTTCGAATGGTGTTCGAGAGAGATTGAAGTGCAATTTCTGCTGCCTGCTTGTAGTGTAACAAGGTGACATAATCTGGCTGATCAGACTGAATCGCGAGTTCTTTTGCCCGTTCGCAAACCTCATCTGCAAACTGGGCTTTCCACTGGATGAGAGCCTTTGCTGCTTCAATATCAATCCGTAGTTTTACGTTCTCGCTCATCCCTGACTCCGTATTATCCTATTAAATGCCATGCGCTGTTTAGTCATTGGGGCATGGCTCATTTCCCAGTCTATGTAAGTCGCTGGATAATTTGAGAGTCGTTTTTTTCCGATTTGTTT
>NZ_CALFPF010000062.1 GCF_937919775.1 uncultured Gimesia sp. | reverse complement strand
GCCACTTTCATTGATAAGCAGAAAGAACCCGAAAAGTATGCAGCCCGGGCAAAAGCAGAAATTCAATTCATGAGTGCCCAGCTTGACCTGGCACAATGTACTTATGAAGAAGCGCAGACGTATGATCGCGGCAGTGCCGACTTTAACCGTCTGCTGAAACAGGCGTCTGAAGAATACGCCAAGATTCACGAACGTTATCGCAGTCAGGTTGGCGGACTTTATGCCCGCATGTGGCAGGGAAAGTGTTTTGAAGAGGAGGGGGAGCTGGGACGCGCTCTGGGGATTTACGATGAACTGCTCGGCCATCCCGGAAAATCAGCGCCGATTAAACAGTTAAAAGATAACATCCTGCAGTTCCGGTTGATCTGCCTCAACGATGATAAGAAAAAAGATTATCAACTGGTCATCAACGAAGCCGAGCAATGGTTGAAAGAAAACCGCTCGCGAAATAGAACCTCTATCGGCCAGGGCATTACCTGGGAGCTGGCGCTGGCTCAGGAATCGCTGGCGAATGCCGAGGGAACGAAAAAAGGCGATCAGGAGCGCATTCTGCGGCAGGCTTTGACCAATGCCCGGTTTGTGAACGCCTTCCGCGGCAAGTACCGCGATGTTTCCCGCCTGATGGTGGGCCGCATCAATGCGCGGCTGCAGGGGAATTCCGGGGGAGATCCGAAAGACTTCGCCACAGCCTATGGCCTGGGGCAGGACCGGATCAAACAGACCAAAACGTTAAAAGACAAACTTGCCGCGGCCAAGTCGGCGACGGATAAAAAGAATGCGCAGGTTGAGCTCGATCAGTTCATGGACGAAACGGCCCGCATCCTGAAAATTGCCCTGCGGTTGTCGGATGAGAAAACCGATCCGAAGGAACTGGACCACGCACGGTTTCTGCTGTGTTATACCTATTACAATCTGAGACGCAGTTACGAATGTGCCATTCTGGGTGAATACATCGCGAATAACCATTACAAAGACAGCGCGCAGATTGCGCTGGATGCCGCTTATCTGGCGCTGGCCGGTTTCCTGCAGGCGTATAACGACTCTCCCAAGGAGCAGCGTTATGTTGATAATCAGCACATGGAAAGCATCTGCAATCTGATCACCACCAAGTGGCCAGATAGTGATCGTGCCAACGATGCGAGAATTCAACTAGGTAATATCTACAGCCAGACCGATCGACCTGCGGAAGCGGCCCAATGGTATTCACAGGTCCCAGTAACGGCATCGCAATACGTTGATGCCCAGATCAGAGCAGGGCAGGCCTACTGGAACAGTTATCTGACCACGATGGCGCGCCGGTCTGAAAATAAACCAGCAGACGTGGGCCAATGGTCACAGCTTGCTGAAAAACATCTGCGTACCGGGATTGATGCGACTCTGAAATCAGTCCCGCCAACTGCCGCTACGCCGGAGAATCTGACCGCGGCGAAAACCTCGCTCGCGCAGATTGTTCTGAACAATGGCAACTATCAGGAAGCCATTGATATTCTGAGCAAAGATCCGCATTCCGTGTTGAAGGCGATTTTCCTGGCGAAAGGGAAAAAACGTCCCGAAAGAGGAGTGCAAAGCAGTGAATTCGCGAACCTGGTTTATCAGCTTCAACTGCGTGCTTACATCGGTCTGCAGCAGATCGATCTGGCCCGGAAAGCCATGACCCAACTGGAAGAGTCCGCGTCGGGAACCGGCGGTGAATCGATCACGGAAATGTATCGCCAGCTCGGTGAAAAGATTACGGAAGAAATTGAGCGTCTGAAAGCTGCCGGCGATACCAAACGGATCGACGATGTCCGCAAGTCTCTGGAAACGTTCCTGACCGATATCTTCAAACGAAAAGATCAGACATACGGTTCGCTGGTCTGGATCGGCGAAACTTATTACGGCATGGGGCAGGGGGCCAGTGAGAACCCGGCGATCGCTCGAAATTACTATGACAAAGCGGCAGCCGCTTTTGAAGAAATCCAGAAGCGCCAGGATGCAACCGGCGATTTTATTCCGGGGAATTTTCAGGTGGGAATTACCCTGCGACTGGTGAATTGCAAGCGTCAACAGGGCGAGTATGAAGCAGCTCTGAAACTGATCACACCGGTGCTCAAGGAAAAAGACAAATCGCCTGAAGTTCAGTTTGAAGCGGCCTCCATTCTGCAGGACTGGGCCGGCAGTGGTCAGGGGGATGCCGCGAAAAAATATCTGGAAGCCATCAACGGAACCACACTCAGTGACGGTGCCCTCGTGCGTGGCTGGAGTTATCTGGCCCGCCTGCTGCAAAGTTCGATGTCTTCGCCTGGCCGAGATGATTTGAAGAAAATGTATTTCGACGCACAATACAATTGTATCGAGTGCCGACGCAAATACGGAATTGCCATCAATGACACCAAACAACTGGAACTGGCAAAATATGAAACCAATGTCTTCGGCCAGATCAGCGTTGATCTGCCGGATAATGTCTGGGAACGGTTCAATCAGCTCTATCGCCAGATTCAGACCGACATGGGCGAAGATCCACAAAATCTGGAACGTCGCACGACAGCGACAGAATCTGTGGCGACAAACGACGGGCAACTGGAATCTGCCACACCGGCAAACACACAGCAAAAAGTCGCACAACAGTCTACTACTGCGGCAAAAGCAGAGGGCGGATCCAATACTGTGTTGCTCCTGGCGGTGCTGCTGCTGGGAGTGGGAGGCGCAGTGGCGTTTTATTTCTTCGGCTTAAAACCGGGGAAGAAAGCACCCTCGTCCTATCAGCTGGCTTCGAATGTGACGCTGCCTACACAGATTGCCCCCCCTCCGGCGGCGGCTCCGAAACCGAGTCGCCCCGCACCGGCAAAACCTGTCATGCCGAATATTGTAGTTGATAAACCGCAGCAGAAAGCAGAACCGGAAAAAGCCAGACCGAAAACGAGACCGGAGCAAAGTGAGCCGGAAAAAGAAAAACGGAAATTAACGCCGGAACAAATTGCGGCCCGGAAAGCGAAACTGGCCCAGATGTCTCCGGAAGAAATCGCGGCGCGGAAAGCGGCGATTGCCAAAAAGAAAGCCGCACAGGCCAAACAACAAAAACAGTCACGACCCCGTCCGGAAAGTGAATCCAAAGATGCCTGAACTTCCCGGTTTCTGTCGGGATCATCAGACAAAACAACTAACCGTGCTGAGACATCAATTATCGTTGAGGAGCAATAAACTCATGAAGTGCCCGATCTGGTCAAGTTTGATTCTGCTGACAGTCCTGCAGATTCTGTCAGTTTCAAATCTCGAAGCCGCAGATACGATTTATCAATACAACAGCAGCAGCCCGTTGCTGGGTGATGTCAGCGGATATACGAAAACAGAACTGACGTTCAAGCGGGGGGCCACTGAGACTAAAATTCCAGCAAATGAAATTCAGCGAGTGCGCTGGGATGGAGAACCGCCGCAACTGAATATCGCCCGGAATCAGGAAGCAAACGGGAATTATGCCGAAGCTCTGGAAGAATATAAAAAATCGCAGGCGAACGCGAGCGCGAATCTCAAGAAAGACCTGCAGTTCATGATTGCCAGAGCCACTGCCAAAAGTGCACAATCGAACCCCGCCTCCCTGGATAGCGGCATCAAAATGCTCGATGAATTTATCAAAGCCAATGGTGACCATTATCAATATTACCCGGCGATGAAACTGCTGGGAGAAGCTTACCTGGCGAAAAAAGATTACCCTGCAGCAAATACTGCTTTCGGTACTGTGGAGCGATCCCCCTGGAAAGATTACCAGATGGACGCCAAAAATCTGAAGGCGCGTGTCTTACTCGCACAAGGGGACGCCCAAGGCGCGCTGGCCGCATTCACTGCGGTTACCAAAATGGATGCCAAGACGGAACCGGAACAGGCCAGTAAGCGGGCCGCCCAGTTAGGCAGTGCCCTGTGTCTGGAAAAAGAAGGCAAGCAGAAAGAAGCCATCGCGATTCTGGACGAGGTCATCAAAACCACCAGCTCTCAGCAAAGCCCGCTGCTGGCAGAAGCCTATTTGCGAATGGGAGACTGTTATCGGGAGTTAGGTGAGTCCAAAGAAGCGCTGATTGCTTATCTGCATATCGATGTTCTGTTTCCGACGGAGCCTGCAGTTCATGCCGAAGCATTGTATCACCTTTCCACATTATGGGGAAAAGTTCAGAAACCAGAACGGGGCGTTGAAGCCCGCGCCGTCCTGCAACAGCAGTATCCTGACAGCGAATGGACACAAAAAGCCACAGGAAGCTGATATTTTGACGCGAATGTCAGATTGCTGGTAAGATTCGTTCACTCTTCCCTTTACAATGCAATTTTGACCTATAAATAATAACGAAAACTTGAAAAAAGACTGCCAAGTCCAATCGCAAGATATCCACGATTAACACTCCTTTCAGTAGACCGGAGACCACAACGATGATGATGGGGAATTCCTTGGAACGGAATCAGACTTCACTGGCTTACCGTAGCCTGAGCATATTACTTCTTTGTGCAGTCGTTTTTACGCCGCTCGGCCTGAACACGAACAGCTGGGCGTATCAGGAAAAAGCTGCTGCTCCCGCGGCCGGTGAAGCTCCCGCAGCTGCCGAACCCGCGGCAACGGAAGCGCCTGCAGCTGCCGAACCTGCGGCCGGTGAAGCTCCTGCAGCTGCACCCGCAGCTGGCGGTGACGGGGCTGGAAACGCCGCTGCCCCTGCTGCTGCATCGGAAAGTTTTCTTTCCTGGATGATTCGTGCGTCTGGTTTCTTCGGTTTAATTCTGCTTTTACTTTCGTTTTTGATGGTCGCCCTGATCATGGCAAATGTGCTCTCCATTCGAAGAGACAATCTCATGCCGCCGGATTTGATTGGCGCCTTCGAAGAAAAAATCAACAGCAAAGATTATCAGGGCGCTTATGAGTTGGCTAAAAGCGACGACTCTTTCGTCGCTCGCGTTCTGGCAGCCGGCCTGAGCAAATTGAATCAGGGTTATTCCGAAGCCATCGAAGCGATGCAGGAAGTGGGCGAAGATGAAAACATGGCTATGGAGCATAAACTGAGTTACCTGGCGTTGATCGGCGTCATCTCACCAATGATCGGTCTGATGGGAACGGTTTACGGTATGATTTTGAGCTTCCAGACGATTGCCGCTTCCGCCACTTCTCCGAAACCTTCGGAACTGGCAGATGGTATTTCGACCGCGTTGTTTACCACTCTGGAAGGTTTGACGGTCGCGATTCCGGCGATGATTTTCTACAGCCTGCTGAGAAACCGGGTCGCTCGTTTTTCACTGGAAGTCGGCATGATCAGCGAAAGCCTGATGAACCGTTTCTCTTCAAATACGAAATCGTAACCGGGGCGATCAGACAGCGACCTGCCTGAATTGAGTTGGAGCATGACCCTGTTTGAGTAGAGAGTATTTCAATGAAAATCAAATCCAATAAGTCGGCAGTCGTTGATGTCGATATGACACCCATGATTGATATTGTGTTTCAATTAATCGCGTTTTTCATGGTGATTACCAACTTCGAACAGATTCAGGCGGATGAACGTGTGAAACTGCCTTCGGATTCGCTGGCGAAACCTCCCGAGGTCAAAGCAGCCGACGAACTGGTTTTGAATATCGGTTTTGAACGAAACGCCAAGGGAGAAATTACCGACCCCGAAGCCTATATTTTTTATAACGGTGAACGCATTCCGGTATTGAAGTTTGGGCCAAGTTTCGAGCAGGAAGCGCGTATCTACAAGCAGAAGAATCAGAACCCGAAAGAGGTACCCGTGATCTTGAGAGCCGATGCGCTCGTCAAAACGGGGCTCGTGCAGGATCTGATCAAGATTGCGCAGGAAAGTGGTTTTACCAAGTTTGCCTTCAAGGCGACACAAAAGACTCAATAGCGACGTTTTTGAAACTCGCTGTAAACGTGACAGAGTTCATTATTGCAGGATACGATTCCTATGAAGTTACGCAGTTCAGGCCGGGAAGCAGAAAAGATCGAGCCTCAGATGGCGCCGATGATTGACGTGGTGTTTCAACTTTTGATCTTCTTTATGCTGACGTTGAATATTGTCGAGCCGGAAGGGGACTTTAATGTCAACATGCCGATCACGGACAGTGCAGCCCAGTCGGATGATACGCCCAAATTTCCTGATATCAAAGTCAGACTGGTCGCTAATGAAGATGGTTCACTGAATACGATTCGTTTGGGGCAGGTGAATCTGGGAAATGGGCCGAATGTATTTGCCGGTTTGAATCACGAGATCCTGAAGATCATCGGAAAGCCGGGTAACCCGATCACCAAGGACATGGAAGTCGAACTCGAAGCCGACTACAACCTGCATTATGAGTACACCCTGAAAGCTGTCAGCGCCTGTACCGGGCGGCTTGATTCGTCAGGCAAACACATTATCCGCTACATTGAGAAAATCAAATTTGCTCCTCCCGTCGGCGGGAGCAAAGCCAGCAGTTAATTTCTAATCTCGTCGTTAATAAAAAGTGCTCACAGTTCTTCGCGATTGTGAGCACTTTTTTTATGGCGTAGCCTGATTCAGTCTGGTTACCCGCTCGGTCGGGACAGCTTCTGCTTTACCGCACATTTCCTGAGGATCTCAGCGCAGAGGTTCATTTTTCCGGAACCTATCCGCCTGTTTTCATATCTAATGCATGTGGTAAGTTGTTTCATTTCTGATTCAGGCCAGCAGTATAGTCCTATGTTTAGGACAAAATCGGGCAGTGATACTGATGGTTTGAGTAGGGTTGCGGATTAAGTTTCAGAATCATTTGATACTGATTCCTTTTCAGTGGCGGGAGAAATTTCGTTTGGCTATAGTGTACGATTATCCTTTTTCTCGAATCGGGGAAAAGGTTTGGAATAAGGGCTTCTCATTTCAAAGGTTTTGAAACCGAGAAATGAAAGCTGAAATGTGTTGTGTGTTTGGGAGATCACACAATGATTTTGTTGCTTCGGAATCTGTTAACGAGACTACTGTTGAGAAGTTCGTTTCCATTATGAAGTTTTGGTGAAGGAATCGACGAGGTCCTGAACTGAAACGGAACTGACTCGGACGGCGGGAATCGCGAACAGGTTGCACACTGCTGATTTTGCAATGAATGAAAATTTCCTTGCCAGATCAGTTCGTCAGATGATTTGAATCATGATTTTTACAGATCTGATTCAGAAGATCTGCGATAGCCGATGTCAAAATCATTCCCAAACTCTCTGGATGTCTGACACCATTTTCCGGAGAACAGGAATGTTTATGGATCATGTCCGTGGCAATGTGCCGGTCATGCATTATCTGTTTTGAAATGAGTGTTAGCATGGGAGAACTTATGGGAACAACTAACTAGAATTATTGTCTTAAACTTAAAGTGACGTATTCAAAATGTTGTTAATCAGTATCCGAGTGCTCTATGCCTTTGTTTGCGCGGGAGCCATTGCCACCTATGTCAGTTCGAATCCCCCCAGCCCCGTCGATCAGTATCCTCTGATCTCATTTGTGCTTCTGATGATTTTCACTCAGGGGGTCACCTGCCTGGATCTTCTGATCAGCCGCAAGCGCATCGAAGTTATGTCGGCCATCTATTTTGGGCTGCTGGTCGGAGTGCTCCTCAGTTACCTGCTGATCCAGGCGCTTAGTCCTGTGATTTCCAAGACTCCGTGGGGAGAAGGGGTAGTGATGATTACCACGCTGACGCTGCCCTATCTGTGTATTTCCTTTCTGCTGCAAACCAAAGACGACTTTCGGTTTATCGTTCCTTATGTCGAGTTCTCGCGTGAACTGAAAGGGGGCCGCCCTTTGCTGCTTGACAGCAGTGCGCTCATCGATGGACGGATTGCCGATGTTGTCGAAACCAAAATCCTGGATTCGGAAATGGTGGTTCCAGACTTTATCCTGAAAGAAGTGCAGGATATTGCCGACAGCAGCGATAAAGTCCGACGGGTTCGCGGACGTCGCGGCCTGGATATTCTGTCGAATCTGCAGAACAATCCGAACGTGGATATTTCCATGTACGAAACCAAGGAAACGGACAAGGAAAAGGGCCTCACCGTTGATCAGCGACTGGTCGTTACCGCGAAAAAACTTGGTGGAAAAGTGGTGACAAACGATTTCAATCTGAATAAAGTCGCCAGCGTTCAGGGGGTTGATGTGATCAATCTCAATGATGTGGCCAATTCGTTAAAACCACGCTATCTGCCCGGCGAGCA
>NZ_CALFPF010000061.1 GCF_937919775.1 uncultured Gimesia sp. | reverse complement strand
GTGGTCGTGGCATTCAGCACATTTGATGCTGATACCCATGAAAATGCGGGCCGTCTGGGAGGCTAGTTCTGTCGATTTATTTTCGCACGCCAGGACAAAATTGTTCGGACCAAAATTCTGTCCATAATCGTTACGGGCCCCCTTGTTACGCTCGGGTGTCGCGGAAATCAGCATCACGGTAATGTAATCCCAGGGAGCACCTTTGCGGAATTGTTCTGCCAGCCAGTCTTCCAGTGCCAGCGGACTGATGCTATTTTTGTTGGCTTCGCTGTCATAAAAAATGACCGAGGTCCAATAGCGGGCCCATTTGCGCGCGTATGCTTCCGTCTCCAGCAATTCATCGATTAATTCGGCTCGTTTGTTTGAGTCTTTATCTGCTATGAACGCATTGATTTTTTCCGGAGCGGGCAGATTGCCCGTTAAATCCAGATAAACGCGGCGTATAAACGTCTCGTCGTCAATTGTCTTCGCCAGGACCTGGGAACTCTCTCCCAATTCCTGCTCGAATGCCTTATCCAGATCGGCGGAACTGAAGCTGACTCTGCTGCCGATTCTGCGTGTGGGCATTGACTGTCTGATCTGCCCCAGAAGCTGCATCTTTTGTTCCTGGGTTTTCAGAGGCGGGAGATTCAATGCGGGAAGGGGAGTTTTCTTCTGCGCATTTTTTTTCGGGGCTGCATCCAGAGTTGTTAAAAGAAGAAATAGACAAATCAGTGTGCTGAAAATGATCCCTGAACTGGAACCGGTATAAAGAAATCGACCACGCTGCAGCATAATCTAACCCGCTTCCGAATGAGAAACCCGGATCTTTGATGTCTGAAAGGATTGGAACGAAGCAAGCAGCTTCGCAGATTTGTCACGAAAAGGGTCTGTGTTGAGCACACTGTTTTTAGCAGAGAATTCAATCCCTTTCATATTATGTTATCCGTCTCGGACCAAAGGTAAAGAGCGATTGGTCAATTCAGAACAGGTGCATTCAGATATGGATGCCTCTGAAATGCCTGTTTGAGAATCAATCATTGAGTGGTTTTCATTCCAGCGAACCGGCGATGGGGCAAATGTTTGTCTGGATTAAAGAAAAGTGTTTGCATGAACAATATGATTAAGTGTATAGTTTGCGTTTGAATTGTGAGCTGTTTCACAATTTTTATTTTCCAGAGTGAGGGGTTTTGGTCGAATCGCCACGTGTTTCAGGGGTTTAATAGAACAGGTTCACTTTAGAAATGAATTTTATTCAGCAGTTGTAAAGTATTGTATATAAATGGATTAAAGTGATTTTTGTTGTGCGGTTTATGCATCAGAATCGGTATTTAACTGTCTACAAAGAAGATTTGCCAAATATTATTTACGTGTGAACTTTTTCTTCTCAAATTCGTCTAATAGTACGTAGTAAGGGGCAGAACCTGGGAACACGGCACGTGAAGGACACGTGGTTTTTAGGGAGAGTCAAAAATTTGAGGGTGGGGGGAGTCATGATCAATTCAAAATATAACAATCCGGCAATTAAGCAGTTGGCTGAGCAACAGGTGAAATATGCACCGCGTGAAGTCAAGCTGCAGCAGATCCGCCGTTCAGAAGAATTCCTGGCCAATATTGAAGAGGATCAGGATTACGCGTACCCGGAAATCTGTAAGCAGATTACGACGTATCGTTCGGAGATTTATCCAGACCTGGTGATCCCGGGGAAAGATGTCTTTCATGATTTGCGGTGTTTTATTGAGGACCTTTCCGACAGCGCTGAAATAGACGTGGAGGATGCGCAGGAAGAGGTTTTAACGGTTCAGGATCTCAGTCAAAAGTTCAATATCTCCACGAAGACTGTTGACCGCTGGAGGGACAAGGGTTTGATCAGCCGTCGTTTCCGGTTTAACGGACGAAAGCGAGTTGGCTTCCTGAAGTCGTCGGTGGACCGTTTTCTACAGAAGAATCGAGGTCATATCATGCGTAGTATGAATTTCAGTCAGTTGAGTGATGAGGACCGAGAAGAAATTCTCCGCCGCGCACGTCGTCTGGCTCGTTATGGTGGCTGTCCTGCTGAAATCAGCCGCCGCATCGCGCGGCATATGAACCGCTCGCCCGAGACCATTCGCTACACTTTGAAAAATTTTGATCGGGAGAACCCTGAATTGGCTATATTTCCGAACGCACCAGAAAAAATTACGGATCAGCAGAAACGCGATATTTATAACAATTTTCGGCGGGGTATTGCCGTTGAAAAGCTGGCGCGCCGTTACTGCAGAACGAAGGCCAGTATTTACCGGATCATTTCAGAAGCCCGGGCAGCACGACTGCATGCCCAGACGATCGACTACATGCACAGCGCTGAATTTGAGTTGGCAAATGCGGAAAAATTGATTCTGGGGCCACCTCCGGAAATCGATAAAAGTAACGAAAAGGTGCGGACACCACCCGGATTGCCCCCTTATCT
>NZ_CALFPF010000060.1 GCF_937919775.1 uncultured Gimesia sp. | reverse complement strand
GTCGTTACAAAAAACAATTGAGGGACATGATGGCCCGACTATCAATATTTCAAAAACTGTTTCTTTCTGCTTCCTGCATGTTGCTGGTTGCAGGCTGTTGCCGCTGGGGCGGCGGTGGCGGCAATTGGGGGTTACATAAACGCTCGTTAGCGATTCCCGAAGTCTATCCGCTGGGCAGTGTGAATCGTGCGCATTATCACACAATGGAATCCAATGCGGAAGCGGTCGATTTTATCATCAATCGAAATGAATTCGTCGAGAACAGTGCAGAGCTCACCACAAACGGGAAAGATCACATTCTCGAAATTGGAGCACGGATGAGAAGTGCTCCTTATCCGGTGATTGTGGAACGCAGTGATAATAATTATGCGCCTGAGTTAGACGCCTATCGACGACAACTGATTGCCCGGATTTTAACAGATCTTGGAAACCAGGATGCAGATCAACGTACCATTGTCTCAACTCCCTATGGCCGATCTTTGAATTCACGCGAGGCGGAAATCGATTACTACCGATTCATTTCCACCCGTGGAGGACTCAATAGCGGATTTGGCGGCGGCGGTGGCGGTGGCGGCGGCGGCGGTGGATTTGGTGGTGGCGGCGGCGGCGGTGGGTTCGGTTTTTAAGCTGAACTGAATCTGCATGAGATAAGCCCGATTCATGGTATTCCAAAATAAGATCACAAACGCCGCAGGAGAATATCTTTTGCGGCGTTTTTAAATGCCTGCTACATAGCGGCTTAGGAGAAATGAGAGTGTTTTTCTTTTATGTGAAACGCTGTCCGTAATCATTGCATCGTTCCTGGGCATCTGGCTGGAGAATTTGTTTCAAAATTCGTATCGACACGAATAGAAAATCGGCATAGAATCCCTGCCTTAATCTCAGACAAACTCCTTTCTCTCTCTCTCATATTCCCTTCCCCAATTTACAATTTCACTTTTCTTTGCTGTCAATCCAGCAGAATAAGCTTCACCATTAAGCCATCTCTACCAGCAAAAACCAGTTGTTTGAGCTGTGTTTTTCAGATTGTGTTTGTGGTGAGCATCATTATGATTGAACGCTTTGAAAAATTATTGAACAGAACGAAACAGAGCGATCTGAATTCGCTGAGCCAAGGTTGATACCCGATGAAAACTCGAATGTTTCAACATATATTTATACTGACAATACCCTGCATTTTGTGGTGTGGATGTCAGTCTGCTCCTTTTGCGCGCCATTCTCAATCATCGGATACGCTGGCGCAGAATAGTTCTGAAAAGGATCCCGAATCTGCCATTCAGAAAAAACTAAGAGAAGCGATGGCTGAAGAACGGGCGAAAGTACGTTCAGACAGGAACCGGAGGCATGGTCAGGTTGATTCACCTGTCAGCCTGGCAGAACATTCCGTAAAAGAGCAAAGACAAAATCGTCTTCCATCAGCAGTGGAATCCAAGGCCTTGCCTCTGAATTCGACACAACAATCTTCCAGGCAGTCTGATGGTCCGACAGTGCAGAATGAATTGAATCTGGCGTATGATGCAGACCGATCTGGAAATATTGAGAAGGCTCAGGGGTATTATCAACGAGTCCTTTCTCTCGATCCCGCCAACTTTGAAGCATTACATCGTCTTGCCATTATTGAAGATAAAAAGCAGAATTATCCTGCAGCAGAAGCTTATTACCTGAGAGCATTAAAAATAGATTCTTCGAACGTGAATCTTCTCAGTGATATCGGCTATTCTTACATGTTGCAGGGACGCGATGATTATGGTGAAAAATATTTACATGAGGCACTCAAGCTTCAACCCGGTCATTCCCGGTCACTCGATCATCTCGGTTGGTTCTACGGCCGCGCAGGTCAGTACGATCAGGCATTGGCTCTGTTTCGTATGACGAGTGGAGAAGCACAAGCACAACTTAAATTTGCTCAACTGTTTCCCGGTGTTGATCCCAACAATAGCGTAGCTCAGGGAAATATGACGACCCAGCATCATGTGCAGATGGTTGCCCCAGAGAATACTGTCCCAGGAATTCAACCGGTCGGGCAGTTTCAGTCAAATTATAATCAACAGATACAATCTGCTGTCGGCGAACGCCATGCAGAACAGAACCCCCCCATACTGAATCCGCCAGATGCGAATCCGACACTGCAGATTGCAGAAATGATGAAGCGTGAGCGGGAAAAAGCAATGCAGGCCCGGGGGACTCCTCAACAGTTGCCATCCATTATGCCAAATCAGATTATGACAAACCAGGTAAATGGATATCCGGTTCCTACCGGAAAGGTTGCGGATACTCGTCAATTGGCAGTCAATAATGCGGCAGAATCGATTTCGGTACCTGCTAGCGGAACACCCCAAATTCAGGCTTGGCCCCCAGTCGGTGATCCGGGGATCGCCCAGGCAGTTGAAGCATCAAATTATTGGGCAATGAAAGAACAACAGCAGAAGCAAAATCAGCAGGCACAGCAGCAACAATATCAGAATCGTATGTCCCAGGGAGGACAGCCGATTCGACAGGAGCAGTATCAGAACGTGCCTTATGGCGATTCCCAAATGAACGGACAGCAGATTCCTCAACAGAACATGCCGACCAATTTTCCCCAGGCGGGACAGCCTATGTATGGAAATCAATACCAGGTTCCGGGACAGTTTCCCGATTACCGCATGAATTCAACACAGCTTCCGGCTCAACAAAGAGACCCGAATTCAGAAAGTATGCAGCAGAGCAATGATCAGAAACTGATCCGGGAAGCGGCTCGTACCGGAATGAACCTGGGGCCAGGTCAGATATTTCCCGTTGCAGTAAACGGGCAGGAGAACACGAATAACTCACGATTGATGAGCGCACAGTTTCCAGCTAACAGTCTGCTGCCAGCTTCAGCACAGGTGGCAGAACAGAATGTTTATCAAGCGGGCGGGCAAACTATTCGGCAGTCACAGGTCGGGCAACCGCTCTATCAGCAGCAGGCAGCGATGGGAATCAGACAGGCAGGATATGAATTTTCCAGCCAGCAGTCTCCACAGCTGAATGGTCAGAATTCCTTTGAGCAGAATTGGAATGCAGGAGGCTTTCAACAGGTGTCTTCCGCATTACCTCAGTCGGCGATGTATTCCCATAATCAAGCAGTAGCACCGGCCAATATGCGTACTTTGAACCCGGGCATGAATCAGGGGGTTCCAGGAAACGAGTATCAGAACGGAATGAACCCTGCGATCAATCGCAGCCAGAATTCA
This sequence comes from uncultured Gimesia sp., assembly GCF_937919775.1. GTDB lineage: Bacteria > Planctomycetota > Planctomycetia > Planctomycetales > Planctomycetaceae > Gimesia. The sequence goes on along the minus strand of NZ_CALFPF010000060.1, from coordinate 2,184 downwards.
TTCAACCAGAACGCAAACCAACTGGCACCATCGTCCTTTCAATGGGGATCTCAGCAGCCCGTTTCGCCTAATCAGTTTCCCGTTCAGCAAGGTCAGTACTAAGCGGGACGCCATTCCAACTCAGTAGATCAACTGGCCAACAACTGCTGTTCCAGAGATTCAATGATTTCTGCCGTAGTCCATTCCTGCAGTGCGACATGAATCGAAGAACGGTTCTCGAGCCATTTTCGCACCTGTTTTTCCGCGAACATCACAGTACTGTGATTGCGTCCGCCGAAAAATTCACCGATTTCACTGTAAGCGGCCTGAGTCAGTTTCCTGGCCAGAAACATGGCCAGCATCCGAGGTTGACTGACATTCCGGGCTCTGCGAGACGATTTCAAGTCTGTCTCGGAAACGCCAAAGGTGGAACAGACGATCTGTTTGATATCATCCAGTTTAATGATCCGAATACAATCGCGCTCGAGATCAGACAGAATCTGGCGTGCCATCGAGGTTGTGATTTTCTGTCTGGTCATCACATGATAAGTCTGCAAACAGTTGATCGCGCCTGCCAGTTCCCGCACATTGTTGGTAAATCGGCGTGAGACATATTCGAGTGCACCTTCAGTAATGAGTGTTTTTAACTTCAAGGCACGCTGACGGGCTAAGGCGAGTCGCAGTTCGATTTCAGGCGATTCAATCCGGCAAACTAATCCGGAAAGAAAGCGTGTGGTCAGTTCCTCACTCATTTTAGTCAACAGTCGCGGGTGCCTGTCTGACGAGAAAACGAGTTGCCGGCCGTGGCTTTCCAAGTGTTTGATTGTATGTAGCAGTTCTTCCTGAAAGATTCGTTTAGACTCAAAAAAATCGATGTCATCTATAATGAGTACATCCACGTTACGAAATCTTTGACGAAAGCCGGGCAGAGATCTTTCCTGTAACGCTTTCGAGAAATAGTTCCCGAATGATTCTGCAGTGAGAAATACCACTTGCAGAGAAGGATACAGTTGCCGGATCTTACGGTAGAATCCTTCCAGCAGGTGCGTCTTACCGACTCCGACTCCACCGTGAATAAACAGCGGATTGTAGAGCGCGCCTGGTTGATCACTGGCTTGAAGAGTAGCCATGTAGGCCAGCTGATTTGATTTTCCCGTCACAAAGGAAGAAAGATCAGAAAAGTGTCTTCCTTTATAGGCTGCTGTTTGTTTTTTGATTTGATTCTGATCAGTGCGTGCGTGTTCTCGCTCGGTATGCTTTTCACATGCGCCAACAGCAGCCGGAGCCGAACCTTCGACAGCGGTAAGCACCGAGGCTGCTTTGGGGAGACTGTTCTGCGTAACTCCGACTAGATCGGGATTGACGACGAAGCGATATTCAGCCGACGGACCAATACAGGCGATGGCTGTCGCGATAATCTGGGAAGAAAACTTTTTTTGCATCCAGGTCAGTAAAAACGGACTGGCGACTCCTATGACGAGGAAACTCCCTTCCAGTTTGAGACTGACTTTTCCTGCAAACCAGTTCTGGAAGCTGCGTTCACCGACCTGTCGCGCAAGCAATTGGTAAATTGATTGCTCATTCGATCCGGTTGTAGCAGGCCCCAGCTTGGCTTCCGTTGGTTGCTTTGTTGACGAAGCATAAAGCGTACCCTCCACTGCCAAAGACGTGGGTTGCATCTTGCACCCTCCCCCCGCGCGCAAAATTTCCACCCATAATACAAGGAAAAGCGAATTCCTGCTTTTCCCGTATCGATCATGGTTGTGAGGTGTATCAGGAAATGATGCGCTAAAAAGCTCCATTGTTTACAGCGTCATTAAAGATTTAAGGCATTAGTCTTCGACGACGCTACGTTTACTCATTCAGTGGCTCTGATACTAGCTTGAATTGTCAGAGAGTCAAACAGAAACGGAGAGGATTTTCTTCAGAATTTTCAGACCGAAATCTAAAGCTGTTTTACCAGCAGAAAATGACAGGTTTGCCGGAAAAAAAGTTGAAAAGGCAGGCGGCTGCTTGTTCAAAACATGTTAATGAATTTCCTGTTTTTTTTCCGGAAATTGGGAACGTAGCCGTGCGTGAACGCTTAAAGTGTTTTGTCTGACAAATCCTAATTCTTCATAAATCTTTATCGCATAGGAATTTTTGTGATCAACTGCGAGGATCACAGCGACTTGACCGTGGGCCTGGGCTTCGAGTAATCCATGC
>NZ_CALFPF010000059.1 GCF_937919775.1 uncultured Gimesia sp. | reverse complement strand
CTTTTTAATCGTGGGTGCAGACTCCGTACGGGACCTGCATACCTGGCGTGAACCAGAGGCCATTCTGGAGATGGCAACCCTGATTGGCGTGAATCGCCCCAACATTAGTCTACCAGATCTGTCTGAACTCACTCAGAAATTCGGCGAAACCATCCTTTCAAAAATCCTCTGGGTCACGATGCCGGGAATTGATATTTCCTCCACAGACATTAGAAAACGGATTCGCGAAAAAAAAAGTGTCCGATTTATGACTCCGCGTGCCGTGGAAGTTTATATCCACAATAACAGACTGTATTTAGAGTAAGATTTCTCTAAATTAAGATTTCATCGTCGCTTAAGACCGCCAAACATCCTATAAATCAGTGTGGACTACTGGAAATTCCTGTCGATTTCGATCAGAATTAAGCAGTAGACAATCGCTTCGCCTTTTTCAAGCGATGCCTGCTGTACTTCCGCGGTGTTAAGTTGAGACAGAATGGGAACGGAATACCAGAGTTTTATGTTGCGCGCACCGGCTAAAACCTACCTGAAAAATCTCGCCAGATACAATAAACGACTACGATCTTCTTTTCACAAGCAGAGAAACGAGTTAAGTATAAAAAGCTTCAGCAGCGTTGATCATTTTTCAGCCTGATGATTCAAGATAGATCTCGTAAGGAAAACATCATTGTCATGGATTCGCAATCTTCAGCCAATGTAAATGCTCAACCGATAGAAGGCGCTTCACTTTCTGCCTTTGATTATGCGCCCCGTACACGGATTGTCTTCGGCGCTGGATCTTTAAACCGCCTGGGAGAACTTGCTGCTGAACTGGGGGCAAAACGGGTGCTGCTGGTCACCGATAAAGGGCTTGCTGCAGCGGGCCATGAGTCCCGCGCTGTTGCTTCGCTGGAAAATGCCCAGCTTCAAATCACCACCTTTGATGATGTCCACCCCAATCCGACCACAGAAGATGTCGATAGAGGCTTGTCGGTCGCACGCAACCACCAGATCGATTTAATCGTCGGCCTGGGCGGGGGCAGCAGTATGGATTGTGCCAAGGGGATCAATTTTCTGCTGACTAACGGCGGGCAGATGCAGGACTATTGGGGCGTGGGAAAAGCCACCAAACCCATGCTGCCTTTAATTGCCGTCCCGACCACCGCCGGAACCGGCAGCGAAGCACAGTCGTTTGCCGTGATCGCCCATCCGGAAACGCATATGAAAATGGCGTGCGGCGACAAAAAAGCCGCCTGTCGCATTGCGATTCTCGATCCCGAACTGACGCTGACCATGCCCCGCTCCGTGACGCGCGTCACGGGCATTGATGCCCTGAGTCATGCCCTGGAAACATTCGTCACCAAACCGCGCAATGAAATTTCCCAACTCTTCAGCCGTCGTGCCTGGACGCTGCTGGCGAACAGTTTTCCCAAAGTGCTCGATACCCCCAACGATCTCAACGCACGCGGCAATATGCAGCTGGGCGCACACTTCGCCGGTGCTGCGATCGAAAATTCCATGCTGGGTGCAACCCATGCGCTGGCCAACCCGCTCTCTGCTCATTTCAATTTAACGCACGGCGTGGCGATCGGCATCATGCTGCCGCATGTGATACGATTCAATGCGGAACTCGTCGGCGATTACTACTCTCTACTGGCTGCCGACATCGGGTTGTGTGAGCCTCATGATCCTGCCGGCGCAGGCTTACTCGCCGAACATATACAATCATTAATTGCGATGGCGGGAGCACCGACTTCACTCTCGGAATGCAAAGTTGACCCCAATCTGGTGGAACAGCTTGCAGAAGAAGCGTCGCGACAGTGGACGGGCAATTTCAACCCGCGTCCCGTCGATCAATCCTCTTTAAGGGAATTGTACGAATGCGCCTTTTAACGAATTCCAAATACACTGGTTTCATTCTATGGATCCAAGTCGCGTTAGTCGCCTGTGCGTGCATCACGAATCAGACCAGCGCTGCCGAGAAACCTGCCGGCGAAGTCAACATCGCGTCACCAAAGACAGAAGACAACAAACAGAACTGGCCTTCCTTCCGCAACGGTAACCTGCAGCAGGGAGTCGCCGAAACGACTCTCCCCGCGGAACTGGAACTGCTCTGGCAGCACTCCTCGTCCGACGGCATCGCGTCCACTGCCGCCATTATCGGCGACCAGGTTTATATGGCAGGCTTGAACGGCTATGTGGAATGTCTCGATCTAAAAACCGGCAAACCGGTCTGGAAATACCGTTCCATCGAAAACCCGGACCCCAAAGAATTTGCCCCCGGTTTTAAAGCATCGCCGCTGGTCACCGAAAAAGGCGTGTATCTCGGCGATGAAGACGGAATCTTCCACGCCATTGACCGCTTCACGGGAAAAAAACTCTGGAACTTTAAAACCGACGCCGAAATCATCAGCAGTGCCAACGTCATCAACGGAAAAATCCTGTTTGGCGGCTACGATAATTTTCTGTACTGTCTCAATGCAGCCGATGGTTCTCTGGCCTGGAAGTTTGAGACCGACGGTTATGTGAATTGCTCTCCCGCGATCGTGGACAATTTCACGTTTGTCACCGGTTGCGACGAGCAGCTGCGAGTGATTGATATCAACACAGGCAAGCAGCACAGTCAGATGCCTCTGGCAACCTACCTGATCGCTTCCCCTGCGCTGATGGGTGAGAGCCTGTATGTGGGCACGTATGCCAGCGAAATTATCTCTGTGAACTGGAAACAGCTGAAAGTCGAATGGCGTTACAAAGATCCGATGAAGGAATTCCCTTACCATGCCTCCGCAGCGGTTACAGACGCTTATGTTGTCGCCGGCGGTCGAGACAAGCAGGTCCATTGTGTCGAACGAAAAACAGGCAAACCGGTCTGGAAATTCGGCACGCGCGGGCGGGTGGACAGCTCGCCTGTGATTCTTGGCAACCGGGTGTTTGTGGGATCCTCTGATGGTAACCTCTATGAGCTGGATCTGAAAAATGGTAAGACACTCTGGAAACAGAATTTAGGAAAAGATATCACCGCATCACCGGCAATTGGTTCAGGACATCTGATCATTGGGACAGAATCCCGAAATGGTGCCTTGTATTGTTTCGGAAAGAAGTGACAATAAGAAGTAGCATAAACTGATCGCTGCGGAGAAGGCAGCCGCTTAATAGTTGATTTAAAAACATAAGACATTGAGAGTACTATGGATCTGGAAACGACAGGCACCACCGAAGTAGGCAGTTACTTTGTTTCGAACTATCCTCCTTTCTCTCTGTGGAAGCAGGAATACGTTACCAGAATTCACGAAGTTCTGAACCAAAGCCCTGATACCAGTATTCCGATGGGGCTTTACATTCATATTCCTTTCTGTCGCAAGCGCTGTAAGTTCTGTTATTTCCGCGTCTATGAAAAACAGAATGCCAAAACCATTGATCGTTACGTGCAGGCGTTAGAGCGGGAATTCGAACTGCTCAGTCAGGTCGAAGCTATTCGGGGACGCACGCTCGATTTCACCTACTTCGGCGGTGGAACTCCCTCCTATTTAAGCTCGAAACAACTGCTTTCCGTTCGGGATCGGCTCTCCAGCCTGCTTTCCTGGGAAACGGCAAAAGAAGTCACCTTTGAATGCGAGCCGGGCACACTCAATCTGGAAAAAGTGCAAACACTCAAAGAAATTGGCATTACTCGAATCTCCTTAGGTATCGAAAGTTTTAACGACACATTACTGGAAGCCAACGGTCGCGCGCATCTGACCCCCGAAGTCTTCCGGGCTTACGAGTGGATTCAAGACGTCGGCTTCCCGCAGGTTAATATCGACCTGATTGCCGGCATGATGGGCGAAACGGATGAAAACTGGACCGAGTCGGTCGAAAAAGCGGCGGCACTCTCGCCGGACAACATCACGATTTACCAGATGGAACTCCCCCACAACACGATCATTTCCAAAGAAATCAAAGAGATGGGCATCACATCGCCCATCGCCGACTGGGCCACCAAACGCCGCTGGATGAATGAAGCCATCGAGAATTTGCAGTCGAAAGGTTATCATCTCGCCAGCGGAAACGAACTCGTCAAAAATCCGGAAACAGACCGCTTTGTGTATCGGGACAACTTGTTCCGCGGCAATGACATCGTCGCGACGGGCGTTTCTTCCTTTGGTCATATGCAAGGTGTCCATTATCAAAACCTCGATCGTCTTGAAGACTATCTTGAAACGGTTGAAAAAGGCGAACTCCCCATCAACCGTGCTCTCGAACCCACTGAACGCCAGCGCCTGATCCGGGAATTTGTGCTGCAACTCAAAGAAGGCCGCGTTCTGACGCAGCCTTTTCATGATAAGTTTGGTGTCAATTTAACCGAAGAATTTTCCGAAGCGCTGGAAAATCAGCAAAAAGCAGGCTACCTCACTTTCGATGAATCGCAAGTCAAACTCACCCGCAAAGGCCTGCTTCAGGCCGACAGCCTGCTGACAGAATATTTCGAACCGGAACACCGCATGGTGAGATATACATAACATTTACTATCGTTCTCATTGATTAAAACTCACCCCGATCCTCCCCTGAAAAAAGAAATTATTTTCAAGTGAACCCACAAGACGAACTCGATGCACTTGTCAAATTGTTTCCGAACGAACCACGCTTGTTCGAACGGGCCGAACATGTTTCTTCTGCCTCCCTTCCCGATCCTTATAAATCGCTGCTGGCTCATAACCACCACATGACTGTCACAATGGAGGAGTATCATCAGTCTCCTGTTGATGTCACCGTGCTGGATCAGCGACTCGATGGAAATATTTACAGCAGAAAAATTCTCTTATCAAAAACGGGGACCGATGAAGTCGTTCAGTTCGGGATCGTACGATTTAATTTTGATTATGTAACCCAGGCCGTCAAGGACGAAATCCTCGCGGGAGAAATTCCACTCGGACGAGTGCTCATCAATCATAATGTCTTGCGACACGTCGATTTAGGGGCAGTATTGCGGCTCACCGCCGGCCCCGGTCTGGCCAGTGTAATGCAGATCCAGCCGGGCGAAATCACGTACGGTCGACTGGCTACGATTTTTTGTAACCAGCAACCGGCAATTGACCTCTTGGAAGTTTCTGCTCGACTGCTATAAATGCGAGTAGCATGCCGCTCTGAAATTGACTTTGACCTGTATGACTGAAGGCTTTCCATGAATGACACAAACCTGAAAGAACAGCCTGCTCTCGATGCGGAATACGACGTCATTGTGATCGGTGCCGGCCCGGCCGGCTCAACGGTGGGTGCTCTCCTGGCGGAACAGGGGCGTAAAACACTGGTCGTCGACCGAGCCACGTTTCCCCGCTTCCACGTCGGCGAATCGTTGATCCCGGAAACCTATTGGCCCCTCAAACGGCTCGGCCTGATCGACCAGCTCAAACAGACCGCATTCCCCAAAAAATTCAGCGTGCAGTTTGTGACAGACGAAGGGGTCGAAACGATGCCCTTCTACTTCAACGAATATAAAGAACACGAAAGTTCTCAGACCTGGCAGGTCTTGCGGGCCGAATTTGATCAGATGCTGGTCAACAATGCCCGAACTCAAGGAGCCATCGTCCACACAGGCACCCAGGTCCTTGACATCCTCACTGAAGGAGAACAGGTGACAGGCGTCAAACTGAAGTTCAGTTCGCAGGAAACACGGGACATTCGCGCGAAAATCGTCGTCGACTCCAGCGGACAGACGGGATTCATCGCCAGTCGCTTTAAACTCAAAATGACTGACCCGGTTTTGAAAAAGGGAACCGTCTGGGCCCACTTTAAAAATGCCCAGCGCGATACCGGCATCGACGAAGGTGCCACACTGATTCTGCAGACCGAAGGCAAACGTTCCTGGTTCTGGTATATTCCACTCCCCGATAATGTCGTCAGCATCGGCTGTACCGGAGACATGGAATACATGTTCGCCAAAGATCGTGGCAACAGCGAAGAGATCTTCTATCAGGAAGTCGAACGCTGTATCGGCATCAAACGGCGTCTGACCGCAGCACAGCCTGTCACGGAATTCATGACGACGAAAGATTTCTCCTATCACACTTCGCAACCGGTCGGTCCCGGCTGGATGCTGGCCGGCGATGCGCTCGGCTTTATCGACCCTGTTTATTCCAGCGGTGTATTCCTGGCATTGAAATCGGGAGAACTTATCGCCGACGCCATCAATGCCGCCTTCGAAGCACAGGACTTCTCGGTCAGTCAACTCAGCCAATGGTATCCCGACTACCGCAGCGGCGTCGAAAACTTCCGCAAACTCGTGTATGCCTTCTATACGCCCGGATTCAGCTTTGGCACATTCCTCCGCGAGTATCCGCAATTCAAAACGAATCTGGTCGACATCCTGATCGGCGATGTCTTCAAACCCGAAGTCGCGGAAATGTTTACCGTCATGCAGGAAGAAATTCCCGAACTCGCCATGTCCGCCGATCCTCAAATCGCTCTGAAAAAGTAAACTGTTTTCACTGCCCAAAATTCAATCCGCTCCTCTCCGCATTGTGTCATCCAAAATCCGTCCATTGGAAAATCGGCTTGACATTTTCAAAACTGTTTATCACTCACTGTTTCTCTCGTTTCAGTCACTTTTTTTCCCAGCCAGATACGACTTGACACGACTGCGCCCGCGGCGATGATGCCTGTTTCGCGTCGCGCGCGTGAAATTGCTTTCAGCACCATAAACAAAGAATCCACTGCGGTATGAGCACCATAAAACCGACTGGTTTGAGCCACTTTTTTCCCCGGCACTTCACT
>NZ_CALFPF010000058.1 GCF_937919775.1 uncultured Gimesia sp. | reverse complement strand
GTTCAGTCAGATTCTACTTGGTGAAGATACAAATATCTCATTAAATGACACGAGAGAACTCTTAATCGAAACTTGTGATTTAGAGCCTGTGCTGCAAGATGAGATTATTTATCTGGTTTCGAAAGGTGCAAGTATCTTTGTATTTGAAGTTTCAGAACTTGGTAAAGAGTTATGTAACGAGACGTTTGGCTTTATACCTAATATTAAAATTCACTATGATCATGTTCAATTAGGTAAATACGCTTATGAATCTAATTCCACGCTCTATCGAGTTTGTGGAGTGCTTTTAAAAGAGTTGTATTGTGATTTAGTGATGCTGGCAAATGGTGAAGTTGCATATGTCTTAAGAATTAATGGTGAAACATTTTGTGATGATGCAAATCCCATCATCATGGACTATGCAACGAAAATTCTATTCGACGAAATGGAAATTGACTTCACGTTTAAAAAATTGCCTCGGAAGTGAGAAAGTATAATTCAACAAGCATTCGATTATTGCCCGCAAGCCATCTCGCTGACACCTTTATATTTCTCTGGAGTCACTTCGGCTGGGGTATCACATGTTCTTCCTGCTCTTGCTGATGCCCGCATTGAGTGCAACGGTAGATGACTTTGTAATGGTCAAAATCGGTCTTCACATTTCCCTGCAGAAACTCTCGGTTGACTTCCTGCATCACCCGCCGATGGCCGCACTTTCGACACCGTGTACCAGATAATGACTTTGGCCCCTGAACTCCCCGACTGAAAAACACGAACAGAACGACCACAACAATGGCTAGAAATAGAATTACTCCAATGGCCAAGATCATAACGCCCAGGAAAAATGAGCGGTAACCTGGAAACAGAAGGGACAGGAACACAACGCCAAAGATGAGGAAAATTACCCCGCAAGCAGTTCCCACCAGGTACAGCTTGTCTTTGTGCATGGCTCTTTTACCTAAGCAATCTCGTCAGACAGGAACGGGGACAGAACTGACACCTTTGAATTCGCTCGGGTTCACCGCCTGGTGATTCCCCTTTGGTCTCTGCTAATATCTGGAATTTGTTCCAGTCTAGCAATTCGAGAAGGTTAAACGGAGTCTAATCTTCGCTTTGGGGAAAGTCCTTGTAGATCTTTACCTTTCCGGGAGATCGATTCGCCGGCCGCAGGTCGGCCTGTGATTACTTGGTTTGCTCAACGGGGGATGCTCTGCAGGTGGACATTCTTTGAGTGGTATGATTGGCGGCAGGGTCCTTCGCGGCGGCCAACCGGTAACCGCCGGTAAAGTTGAACTTCACAGCAACGGTGCTGCCGTCGCGGTTGCCGATATCAACGCGGAAGGAAGTTACAGCATGGATTTGATCGAGGCAGGGGAGTATCATGTAGCGATTGTGAGTGAACATGTTCCCGAGAAATACGCCGATCCACAAACTTCCGGGCTCACGATCCAAATGGAAGCGGGGACCGGTCCACTCATCGCTGATTTTGAGATCCCCTGATGCGGCACGGCAATGAGCCGTCTTCACACGGTTCACCTGAATGGAAACCCGCTCGATTTTGAGCTTTAATGACAGTAATTCAATGCTGCTGCGAGTCGCGCACAAATGGAGGCGACCAGGAAAGTCCGCTTTCGGTCGCGAATGGCAGCAAAATCCGGGAGTCGATACATGCTTCATTTTCTCAACCATTCGTTGGCGCGTCCGTATTTCTACCGCGGCGCGGTCAGTTTACTGCTGGTCTTCTCACTCCTGCTGACAGACATTGCGCTGCAGAAAACCTGGGGCTGGGGGCGGGGTCATAAACTGATACGGGCCTGGGCGGTGGCGCAATTGCCCGCCTGGCAAAAAGCGTTATTACGCCCGGAAGACTGGCAACGCCTGCAATCCGATTACACCTCGCTGCAGGATATTCACGCTGGTGGAAAAGCGCCTCACCTGGATAAATACTGCTTGCCACCGGCTCGATTGAGCCTGCACGATGTCGGGAGCATTGAAGCGAGTCTGCCGGACATACAGTGGTACATTCAGCAGACGCTCGACCATCTCGCCCGGAACGAGCCCGATGAAGCGATGAAATTCCTGGGCGTCTTGTGCCACTGGAACGAAGACCCCGGTTGCCCTTGTGCGCACAGCAGTCCGATTGACGAAGCGACGTTACGCCGTTTATTGCCTCCGTCCGCTGCTGTGGTCAACAAAAACTATCTGTTCGGTTATGGCGGGGTCGCCGATATTGGCAATTACACCATCCCTGAAGAACAGTATCGTCCCCAATTGCTGGGGACCACCGTTCCCGAGGCTGCCGCCCGCATTTATCAACATCAACGATTACTGCGGGCGCATGCGGCTGCCTTGATTATTCCGCTCATTCAGGCGGAGATCGCCGGAAACGCGGCTCAGGCAGATCTGCAGCGACAAACCGCAGCCGTTTACAACGCGAAACATGTGGCCGACATTTTATACACCCTGTTTTGTCTGCAGGAAAAACGTTTTGCCGCCGACGAAGTCGCAGCGTTGAAAACGCAACCCCTCACCGCCTGGGAACCGGATACCAAAATGCAGATGATTTCCCATCCGTATTATGTGACTCCCTTTCTGGTGAATCAGGCGATGGATGCAAAACGCAATTTGCATCCGCTCACCTTTGCCAGTGAACCGGAGTCCGAATCGGCCATCACGCACGGCTTCGGGATGGGGACTCCCTACACGCTGAATTATAAAGTGGGACCTGGAATCGTGTTTGATCGCCTCACCTGTCGCGTCGGTTTACATTCGACCGCCGGCGAAGCGGGAAAGGTCGCGTTTGCGATCATCGTAAACGGAGTCGAAACGGCGAAAACGAAATTCCTGACGCCCGCCGACAAACCTGAAGTGCTCGACGTTTCCCTGCCTGAGACCGACATCGTCACAATTGGTTTGCGGACGATTCCTCATCCCGAATCAAACCCGCTGCATAACCTCGCCGTCTGGGGCAATCCCAATCTGATCCGCGCCGAACACGTCCCCTTTCGCCTGGATCAATAGTCGTCAAACCCCATCAGCAGCAGACGAGCTCATCAAAAGCCGGACAAAACAAAGGTGTTCGAAACCAGAAGTAATAAAGATGGAAAAAATCGACGCGTTAGACACGGGGGTGGTCGCATGCCGTTATAATAAACGGCATGCCGAGCTTGAAGTGGTTACAGGCAATTCCAAATGGGAAATCCCGACTTACTTATTGAAATCCCCAGTGAAGCAGCAGACCTGAAATGGAAGGAAACGAAAGATGCTAAATTCTAAAACACTAGCTTGGCTCTGTATCAGTGGCCTGTGCATCAGCTTACTCTCCACTTCAGAAGGGAACCAAGCTCCCCAGTTACCAAAAGAAATAGCCACGTTGAGTGTCGTTCAAACTCCTGATGGTCCCCAATTGAAAATCGAAGTGGGCGACCTGACCTGCACCACTTCGCAGCTGACAGCAAGTCGGAAACAAGGAGAGCCGTGGACGATCAAACCAGTCAATGGCCAGATCGAGATGCGACGCGGCGAGTCGGTGACTGCAGGTCCGATCATTAAAGTTTTATTACGATTCTGATTATCGCGACGAGGAGATTTTTCCTGCTGCTTTTAAGATCCAGCCATTTATTTGGGGAGCAAAGCATGCTTATGAAAATACTGGAAACTAGTAAAAAGTCTATCAATAATATCTTTCTCAGCATTTTGGTATTTGGATTAAATGGTTGCGGTACAGAGCAGAAAGATACTGTCACCATGTCAGATAAAAAACGCGACCAATCTTCCGTGGCACCCATTGATGTGTCAAAGATGGCTTGGAATAAAGAGCTGGCGAAATATTTAGGGAAACCTGTCTATCTCGTGGGAATTGCACAATCATCCAAATCTTCAACCAGAGTAAGCGGTGTTGAGATCTGGTCGAGGGAGGGATACATCTGGCCCTTTGATGTGGTAGGCCAAACTGTGAAAGTTGTTGGAATCTTAGATTATCATGATTTCAACCTAGAGAGGAAACGGGTAAAAGAGATTGAGGATAATTTGGGGATGTCTCAGCACCGTTCGTATCGTGAGGGAGTCGATGGAACATATGTAATTCGAGGTAACTATTGGTGCCTTTGGGACGATGTTCCTCCACGCACAAAACGGCTATTTGAAACAGATACCCTTTCAGATGAGGAGCAAAAAGCTGTTTGGGGGGATGCGGTTCCTTAAAACGAGCCCCAAAAATGATATACCATTAGGTATTTGAATGAATTTGGAACTGTAATAGGTATTTTATGGTTCCTGACAAAACAAAGGTGTCCGGAACCAAATCTCTTCCTAATCGCATGAATTCCTCTCACCAGGCAGGTTCCGATTCTGCAGTCTGTGAATGAAGTATATAAAGGGGGCAGG
>NZ_CALFPF010000057.1 GCF_937919775.1 uncultured Gimesia sp. | reverse complement strand
TCAGTTGATCCACTCCCGGTTTGACTTTCAACGAAATCGACGGCGAACGTCCGCTGGGCGTCAGCGCGAGAATGTGTCCATCCTCGCTGACTTCAAAATCGGTCCGCGTATTCGGGTCGGAGACTTTGACTACTTCCAGTTCATGCAGTTTCAGCCCCTGCCCGCGTTCTGCTAGTTGTTGATGTGTTTCCCGCTCCCAGTTCTGCATTCTGGTTTCATCCGGGTGCGCCAATTCATTCTGCAGTCGGTCCAGTTCCTGATCGAGCGATTTCAATTCCGCCGCCGCAAACGAAAGTTCCGTTTTCACCGACAGTTTGGGACCGGCGTTGATCCCGCTGTTCCCGTCCAGCCCTTTATCTTCGAGCGTATTGAAGTACGCGAAGAACTGGTAAAAGTCTTTCATTGTAATCGGATCGTACTTGTGATCGTGACACTGGGCACAACCCATCGTTAATCCCATGAAGACTTCCGAAGTTGTTTTCACGCGATCGACGGTATAGTTGACCAGATTCTCTTCCGGAATCGTGCCCCCTTCATGCGTAATCATATGATTGCGGCTGAAACCGGTGGCCACCTTCTGCCACGGAGAGGCTTCGGGAATCAAATCCCCGGCAATCTGCTCGGTGATGAATTGATCGTACGGCTTGTTCTTGTGAAACGCATCAATCACCCAGTCGCGCCAGAGCCACATATGACGGCCGCCGTCAATCGAGTAACCGTTCGTGTCGGCGTAGCGGGCCAGATCGAGCCAGGTCAGCGTCATGCGTTCCGCATACTGCGGCGATGCGAGCAGATGGTCGACGAGCTTTTCATACGCCTGAGGGTCTTTTGAATTCACAAATGCATCGACTTCGGCTGCTGTGGGAGGCAGACCGAGCAGATCGAGATACAGACGTCGGACCAGCGTTCTTTGATCGGATTCTATTGACGGTGTGATTCCGGCCTGTTCCAGCCGCGCCAGCACAAACGCGTCGATCTCATTCCGCGGCCAGCTTGCCAGTTTCACAACCGGTATGGGAGCGCGTTCGGGTTTGAGATAGGCCCAGTGCTCCTGCCATGCGGCGCCTTGCTGCACCCACTGTTTGAGCAGTTCGATCTCTGCGGGCTTCAATGTTTTTCCCGAATCGGCGGGGGGCATGCGCTCATCCGCGTCGGTCGCCAGAATGCGCTGGATCAGCGCACTTTCCTTGAGATTGCCCGGCACAAGCGCCGCTTTGCCATCAGTCACGTGAAAAGCGCCTGCTCTCGTATCGAGACGCAAATCGCCTTCGCGATGTTTTTCATCCGGGCCGTGACAGAAAAAACAGTTATTGGAAAGAATCGGGCGGATATCCCGATTGAAATCGATTTTCGCTTCAGACGGCGTCTGTGGGGGCTTGCTGTTTTCCGCCGCAAACAAAGAAACAAAAGTGGCGCCCAATACTACGACAGGCAGCCAGATTAAAAGGGAACGGGAACGCATACTCATCATGCCCTGTATTTTATCACCTGGTAGCGATCCTGGTGCGTCTCTTAGAAACCGAACCATGCCATCATGGTTCAGGAGAACAGGTGGGTCCCAGCAAAGGGATCGCTCACCTTGATCTTAGAGCCTCGGAACGGGGACTGTCAAGCAAGGAATCGCCCCTCCACAACCATTTGTCGTGACTGACTTTAAATGTACAAATCATGCCAGCGGATGAGTCGGCATTGAAATAAAAAAACCCGCAGGCGTTCCCGGTAGAAACGGCCTGCGGGTGAGTAGATGTCATGAATGAACGTTTACAGAGGGCGTACGACAGACAGGCTGCGCCAGTAGTCGAACAGAGTTTCGACGGACAGGACGCCGCCCCCCATACCGCTCTTGTTAATGCCGGCGTAAGGGACGCCGTGTGCGAAAACGTTATGTGCGTTGATCCAGCTGTTGCCCGCACACATGGCTTCCGCAACGCGGGAGGCACGGCTCAGATCCGACGTCCAGACACTGTTGGCCAGGCCGTAGTCGGTGCTGTTGGTCATCGCGATGGCCTGGTCTTCCGTTTCAAACGGTGCCAGATAGGCAACGGGGCCGAAAATTTCTTCGCGGGCCGCCACGTTGTCCAGTGTGCCTGCCAGCAGTGCCGGTTTGACGTAGTACCCGTTGTAACCGGGAACCTCTGCGATGCCCCCTTCCAGCAGACATTCGGCTCCCTGATCCTGTCCTTTTTCCAGATAAGAGAGCACGCGCTGGTGTTGCTTCTTATTCACGACGGGTCCCATCTGCGAGGCATCGTTCAGCTGATAACCGACCTTAACTTTCTTGAGACGATCCACACATTCGCCGACGAATTCATCATAAATGTTTTTGTGAATCAGCCAGCGAGTGGCATCACAGCAGACCTGCCCGGTGTGGAAGGTGATCGCGTTGACCAGTTTTTCCGCTGTGTCGGGAATATCGACATCGTTAAACACGACGGCGGCTCCCTTTCCACCCAGTTCCAGTTTGACCGGCACCAGATTGCGGCCGCAGGATTCTGCCACCAGGCGTCCGACTTCAGGAGAACCGGTGAAAGACATGCGTTTGAGTTTAGGATTGGCAGACAACGCCGCTCCGGCAACGGAACCGAGTCCGGGTACGATGTTAATCACGCCATCCGGAATGCCGACCTCTTTGGCCAGACGCGCCAGATAAATGGCCGACATCGGTGTATCTTCGGCCGGTTTGATCACGACCGTATTCCCGGCGGCCAGCGCGGGAGCGATGCCCCAGCCGATCAACAGGAACGGGAAGTTCCAGGGGAAGATGAAACCACACGCACCGTAAGGCTGACGCACGGTCCAGGCTTCATGATTCGCCACCGCGAGCACCGAACGTCGTTGAACGTGTTGTGCCAGATCGGCAAAGTAGCGGATCGTATCGACAAAGTTCTGCACGTCGCCTTGCGCCTGTGCTTCGATTTTCCCGGCGTCCAGCGCTTCCAGTTGCGCGATGATGGGTTTGTGCTTTTCAACCGCATCCGCCAGACGATGCAACAGTGCGCTGCGTTCATTCTGTGGCATTTGCGCCCAGCCTGTTTTCCGGAAAGCGGCATCGGCGACATCAACGGCCATGTCAATGTCGGCAGGCTGGAAGCTGAATACTTCGGCCAGCTGTTTGCCCGTGCCCGGGTCTGACGTCACAAACGTCTCACCGCTGTTGGCTTCGACTTCGTTTCCCCCGACTACACCTTTCAGGGGCCCCCCTTCAAGAAAAGCTGTGACTTCGGGATACAGATCATTCGCTGTAGTTGTTGACATCGCGCGCTCCTGTTCAATGAATTTCAGAAAAGACTGATTCGCGCCTCGATCTGCAAAACACCATTTGCTTGACCCAAGGCGGATTTCTTGCGTATTAAATTCCCGACCGCATCCTGCTATCTGAGTTCATCATAACCGGAACACATCCAGAATTTAAACTCAAAACACATTTAGTTTGTCAGATCACTCTGATCTGGTTACTGTAGATCAGGTTAACCAGACTCGACAGCCGGTTAGACAAACCGCTCTTAAACGGCAGATTAATTTATAAAAAACTACGTATCAGGGTAAATTCACTTTTAAGAAATCATTCAGGGCAAGCGTCGACTTATTCATAATTGTGGAGGGGAGATCTTTGGCATGGGATCGTTAATAATCTCGTTCAAACGCAGATTTATCATATAAAAACTGGTCTGATCCACTCCTGGTGACGATGTCGCTGCTGACATTGGGTGACAATTGTGCCATCGGTCACACTTAATGCTGCGAACAAGGTGGTGGTGCCGTTCCGTTTATAGTCGTGAGTCATCGTCTCCAGTCGACCAGGAAAAATCGGTAAACTCTTTTGAGTCCGATCCAATGCTTAGATTTGTGTCTTTTCATCACATGAGAGAACCAGAGCATGCTCGGGTGGATTGAGATACAAGCCGACAACATTCACCAGATTTTCTGCAAAATCTGGATCGTTAGAAGTTTTGAATGTTTTGACGCGATGCGGCCTTAGTCCGCTATCACGCCAGACGCGTTGTACGGTTGAACGGCTCACTCCCACTTCTTTTGCCATTGTTCGCGTTGACCAATGAGTTGCATTTGCGGGTGTTGATTGAGTCGTCTTACGAATAATGTCCGCTTCTTTCTCTTCGCGAACAGATGGCTTACGTCCTGAGCGGGGCGCATCTTTTTCGAGTCCGCAGAGCCGTTGATTTAAGAAACGGTTGCGCCAGGTCCCAACGGTTCGCCGAGTGCATCCGAGTTTATTTTGCTTTCCTGCCGCGGCAGCGAGAATAATTTTCGCTCTTTGGACAAGCCTGGCTGGCGTCCGCCTCCCGCGAGCCCAGCGCATTAAGATGGTTCGTTCTTCATCTGATAGTTTGATTGAAACTGCAATTCGCATCTGAAAATCCCTCCTTGATAGTCAGATAATTTTTAGCCTCGATAAGTTCCCGCATTTGAGTGACATTACACTAGACCCAAGACAAGCGACCCTTTTGGCCTGAATGAGAAGAAACACCCGAAATCCCTGCTGATTTC
>NZ_CALFPF010000056.1 GCF_937919775.1 uncultured Gimesia sp. | reverse complement strand
TCAATATATGATTCAGGAAGGAGAAATCCTGACTATTGACTACCGTGCTACAGCAAAACAAGGTGATCCTATTACGTTTGAAAGCATTCTGCTTGCCAACGGTGGTGGAGCCAGCTCCATTGGTGCCCCGACTATTGAGGGTGCCACTGTGGAAGCGGAAGTCGTTCAGCCCGAGCTGAAAGGCGAAAAGCTCGAAATCCAGAAGTTTCGACGACGAAAAAATTCGCGTCGGCACACAGGCCACCGCCAGAAATACACAACGGTTCGCATCAAAGCGATCAATGTTCCCGGCCTGGAAATCGTTGAATCCGCTGCCGCTGAACCTGCTGGTGCAAAAGCCTAAGACCGCTGCTGTCTGCTGAGTAAAGCACCTCAGCCCGCGCGCGAATTGCGGGCAGGAAAATAAAAGCTCGCTTCATATTAAGCTCTCTGAAACCACGTTTCAGGGAGCTTTTTGCATAACCGGCGATGCCTGTCCCGCCCGCCCGATGCCTTGCGCTCGAAAAACGGGGTTGACCAAAAACCATTATTCAGCATAACTTTATGCAGTTTTTGTAATCAGTTCAACCTGGGAAGCCGCTTCCGCTCCTGACCGATGATTCCAAAACAATCCCCTGACGTGTCATGTTTCGTTTCTCTTTGTGAACCGATTGAATAGCTGGATAGGATAGTCTGATGCACCTGTTTTTTTCTGTGGGCGAACCCAGTGGCGACCAGCATACGGCTCACCTGATTCACGAAATTCGAAATCGTCGCCCGGATGCCCGCTTCTCAGCGTTTGGCGGACCGGAAATGCAAGATGCAGGCTGTCATCTGGAAGTCCGTCTGACCGATTACGCCGTGATGGGAATCTTCAATGTATTGCCATTGATTTTTAAATTCATTCAGTTGATCAAACAGGTCGGCCTGTATCTGGAAGCGGAACGTCCTGACGCGGTGATCCTGGTCGATTTTCCCGGCTTTAACTGGTGGGTCGCTAAAAAAGCAAAGTCCCTCGGCATCCCCGTGTTTTACTATCTACCACCTCAACTCTGGGCCTGGGCTCCCTGGAGAATTCGGCGTGTTCGCAAAAATATTGATTATGTTCTCTCGGGCTTAAAGTTTGAGAAGGAGTGGTACGAATCACGGGGCGTCAAAGTTGATTACATTGGTCACCCGTTTTTTGATGAAGTTGCTTCTAAGCCTCTGGACCAGAACATGCTGGACGAACTCGCTCAATCCGGGGAAAAAATCGTCGGCATCCTGCCGGGCTCGCGCACGAGTGAAGTCACGCGCAACTTTCCCATGATGCTGCAAATTATTCGCCAACTCGCGCAGCAGTTTCCCGATGCGACCTTTCCCGTCGCCTGTTATAAAGAAGCACATCTTGAACTCTGCCGAAATTTTACGGAACAGCAACAGGCTACCGAACTGCCGATCCTGTTCTATTTGAAAAAGACTTCTGAAATCATCGAATCAGCGCAATGTTGTCTGATGGTCTCAGGTTCCGTCAGCCTGGAGTTGCTGGCAAGAAAAACCCCCGCCGTTGTGATCTACCGCAGTCACTGGGGAATGTTTTTGATGGCTCACCTGTTAATCACCTGCAAATACATGTCGCTCCCCAATCTGATCGCGGGTCGAGAATTAATGCCCGAATTTCCTTCTGTAGGATCTCCGGATAAAGATATCGCAAAAATTAACACCATCATGAGTGACTGGCTAGACACACCGCTTTCTCTGGAGCGGGCACGCAATAAACTCACCTCGCTTTACAATGAAACCGCGATTCCTGACGCCTCTGCGCAGGCTGCTGAATCTATTCTGAGCCACATCCAGGCAGAGCCTCGCCAAAAAGTAGCCGCGTAGTATACACGCAAACACACTCCTTACTGCTGATCTGGTGAATTCAGGCATATAAAGGCCAAATTTCCAATGAGAATTTGGGG
>NZ_CALFPF010000055.1 GCF_937919775.1 uncultured Gimesia sp. | reverse complement strand
TGGGTATTCTGGAAAACAGGGGAATCGGTGCACCGGGTTGCATTGCGACAATTCCTGTAATTTTGCCAAATGTCTGGGAAACGGTCTCTTCCAGCCCGCCGGCGATGGAAAATAAGCCCACCATACCGGCGATGGCAATGGTCAATCCCATTAAACACAAAAAAGAACGTAGCGAACGACTGAGCAGATTTCGTAGGGCAAATTTTAACATTTATGCGATTTTCCAGTCAGTCGAGTCGGTCCAGCCTTCAGAATGTATTGGCATTTTACGCAAGTCGCCTCCATCAATGAATCAATTTGCTTCGTAATCTGATAATAAAAGAACTGATTATAGAGAGTTATAGACGGAGCTAACTTGAAAACCAGCTAAATTCAAACGTAGAATGCTCCCAACTGAAGATCAGACACTGAAATCATTCCGCAGGCGTTCGTCTCTGGTAAGAATGGTTTTTATTGTTTGAGTTTTCATAGACTGTCTGAAAGAACTTCGTACTTTCCGGTTCTATGGCATTTCATCAGCATACATTTTTTACGGTTGGTACTAAAACGAATTTTAAATCCATGAACAAACGCGACTATTACGATATCCTGGAAGTTTCAAAAACCGCCAGTGCTGACGAAATCAAAAAAGCATACCGTAAACTCTCCCGAAAATATCACCCTGACATGGCCCCTGATGATAAGTCGGCCGATCAGAAATTTAAAGAGGTTCAGGAAGCATACGAAATCTTGCGAGATGAGACCAAACGCAAGCAATACGACCAATATGGACATTCCTTCCAGCAGGCAGGTCCTGGCGGAGGCTATTATCCAGGCGGCGGTGGAGGCGGCCCGGTTGATCTGGAAGACCTGTTTGGCGGTGGCGGCATTGATCTGGGTGACTTGTTTGGCGGCGCATTCCGTGGAGGAAAACGCGCACAACCAAGACCGCAGAAGGGGGAGTCGAGTCGTGTGCAGATTGAAATCCCCTTTCATCTGGCAGCGGTCGGGGGAGGGCATGAAGTCAGTCTGCAAAAAGGCGGGGCGTCCGAGCGTTTGGCAATTAAAATTCCGGCAGGCGTCGATAATGGCTCAGTCATCAGACTGAGCGGTCAGGGAAATCCTGGAATTCATGGAGGGCCTGCAGGAGATTTACTGATCACAATTAAAGTAGGTAGCCACCCTTACTTCAAACGGGAGGGCAGCAATCTAATTCTGGAAGTTCCCATCAGTCTCGCTGAAGCGGCCCTGGGCGCGAAAGTCGACGTCCCCACGTTATCGGAAGGTGAAGTCACTGTCACGATCCCGCCGGGAACTTCCAGTGGCGCGAAATTGCGACTCCGCGGCAAAGGCATCATCGATCAGAAATCCAAACAACCGGGAGATCAGATCTGTTCGATAAAAGTAGTCGCTCCCAAAGAGCTCAGTGACCAGGAACGCTCGCTGTATGAGCAACTCAAACAAATACAACAAGAAACCCCTCGGTCGAAAGCATGGTGATGTCAATGCGACACCAACGAACTCTGAAGCAAGGCATGACCAGCCTGTTGGTGTTATGCCTGTTGATCATAAGCACGCCCGTCTGTGAACTGTCTGCTCAAAACGCCGAGTCGGGTTCGACGACGGTAGAATCTGACGCGAAAACCGGACTGGATGTGCCTTCCGATTCTGAACAGGAAAATAAAACTTCAGAAGAAAAAAAGAAAGACAACCGCCCCCGGGAATTGGGGGTCATGGTGTTAATTCTCTGGTTATTAGCGGGTACGGGCATCGGAATTTTGATCTTTACATCCCTGTTTGGACATACCGTGCGCACGATGATCAGGAGACCTTATCCTCCACAGACGCATGCTGAACGGCAGAAACCGACGGAAACGTCTTCTGATCATACCGGTGAATCAGAGCACGTTCAAGAAAAGCCAACCAAATCATAAAACGGTTCACAC
>NZ_CALFPF010000054.1 GCF_937919775.1 uncultured Gimesia sp. | reverse complement strand
GCCAGCTATCCGCGCGTTTATGACATCGCGCTCGAACTGATTGCTCACATTGATGGCCGGATTGATGCCCATAGCCTGGACAGCTTTATTGCCTCTTATGAGTCAGTCCAGACACTGAAACTGGGCGAATTATGGGCATTACCTTTAATGCTGCGACTGGCCCTGATCGAAAATCTGCGCCGCGTTGCCGTGAGAATTGCTACTGCACGGCGCGACCGTGACCTGGCAAACGACTGGGCAGACCGCATGGTCAAGGTGGTCGAGCAGAAACCGACAGACCTGATTCTGGTTCTGGCAGATATGGCTCGTACCAACCCTCAGCTCTCAGGTGCATTTCTGGCCGAGCTGACACGCCATCTCCAAGGCCAGAATCCAAACTTTGCTTTTGCGAACAGTTGGCTCGAACATCGCCTGGCCGACCAGGTATTAACGATCGAACAAGTGGTGCACACTGAAGGCCAGGCCCAGGCTGTCGATCAGGTTTCGATAGGAAACAGTATCAACAGCCTGCGTTTTTTGAATTCCAATGACTGGCGTCTTTTTATTGAAAAGCATAGCCTGGTGGAACGCACGCTGACGGGCGACCCTTCACACATCTATGCTCAGATGGATTTTGCGACTAGAAATCGTTATCGACGAGCCGTTGAAGGCATTGCCCGACGTAGCCAGTTTACCGAGTATGATGTCGCCCTCAAAGCGGTTCAACTGGCCGAAAATCATGCGAGTGATAAACCAGAAGACAGTGCCGCTCATGTAGGTTATTATCTGATCGGTCATGGTCGCCCGGTATTAGAGTGTTTGGTCGAAATGCGGCTGACCCCTGCAGTTATGCTGGACAAGCTACGCCGGCGCTTTCCCCTGATCTGTTACCTGTCCACAATGACGTTCTTCACACTTGCTTCAACGTTACTCTTCTTCGCTGCGGCCCACCATTCCAGTGTGATCTGGCAGGGGCTCGCGCTCCTGGCGATCCCGGTTCTGATTTGTGCCTCGCATTTGGGAATGGGGATTGTCAACTGGTTTTCGATGCAGCTGTTTCGTCCGCAATCACTGCCACGCATGGATTACGAACAGGGTATCCCGCCTGAGCACCGCACACTGGTGGCGGTACCCACGATGCTGACAAGTGCCGCTGGTATTGAACATCTATTGGAGGGAATGGAAGTACGGTATCTTGCCAATCGTGATCCCAGTTTACATTTTGCTTTAGTCACAGACCTGGTGGATGCCGACGCTGAGGTGTTACCTGCCGATGCACAGCTCGTGAGTCTGATGCGTGATGGTATTCAACTCCTGAATCAGAGATATGCCTCTGATCGCTCTGATATATTCTATCTCTTTCACCGTTCTCGAAAATGGAATGCGCAAGAAGGAGTCTGGATGGGGCACGAACGCAAACGCGGTAAACTGGCAGACCTGAATGCGACACTGCGCGGTAAACAAGGCCTGTTTACTGAAATGGTCGGCGAAATTGAAATTCTACAATCAGTGAAGTATGTCATCACACTCGATACTGATACCCAATTACCGCGGGATTCAGCCCGATTGATGGTAGGCACACTGGCACATCGCTTGAATCATCCTGTCTGGAATGCGCGCAAATCACGCGTCGTTGAAGGACACACAATCCTTCAACCTCGGGTTGGCGTCAGCCTGAATAGCGCGCAGCAATCACACTTCGTGCAGTTGTATGCAGGGGAGCCTGGAATCGATCCTTACACGCGGGTTGTTTCAGATGTATACCAGGATTTGTTCGATGAGGGATCATTTATTGGCAAAGGAATTTATGATGTCGATTCCTTTGAAATGTCCTGCAATAACTTTCCTGAAAATACGATTCTGAGTCATGACCTGATTGAAGGAGCCTACTGTCGTTCCGCTCTGGTCAGCGACGTGACTTTGTATGAAGAGTATCCATCGCGTTACCTGGCAGATATCGGACGCCGACATCGCTGGATTCGAGGCGACTGGCAGATCGTTAGCTGGTTGTTCCCCTGGGTTCGAAATCGTGCTGGCAAGTCGGTGCGAAATCCGATTTCTGCCCTATCCTGGTGGAAGATCTTTGACAACCTGCGTCGCAGCCTGATTTCGCTGGCCATGTTGAGCATATTGCTCCTCTCCTGGCTCTTAATGCCTGAACTGGCTGCAGAGTCATTGCTGTTTTTAGCCTGTATTGTATTTCTGCCCACAATTCTGGATACACTGACCAGCCTGCTTCAGAAGCCGGTCGATTTACCTTCGCGCCTGCATGTTCGCGAGACACTGCAGGCAACAGCGAGACCGTTAGCGCAGAACATCCTGTCTTTCGTCTTTTTACCTTATGAAACATATATTTGCTGCGACGCGATTATTCGTACTCTGGTGCGTGTGTTCTGGACAAAGCGGCGACTCCTCGAATGGAAAACAGCCAGCGATTCAGAACGAGGAAGCGATGGCAGTTTGAGTGGTACCATTTACCAGATGATGATCGCTCCCGCATCAGCCATCTTTGTAGCGTTAATACTCTATTCCAGCGAATCAGAGATACTACTCTGGGCAGCACCCTGGCTTGTGATCTGGTTTGTTTCACCATTAATTGCCTGGTGGCTCAGTCGGCCGATTACCAGACGTGTGATACAATTTTCCGAATTAGAACATCATTTTCTGGAAAAGTTAACTAGAAAAACCTGGCGGTACTTCGAAGAGTATGTCACTGAAGAAGAGAACTGGCTGCCACCAGATAATATTCAGCAGAATCCCAACCTGGAGATAGCCACACGTACCAGCCCCACGAACATTGGCATGGCGTTGCTCTCCGAACTGGCGGCTTACGATTTCGGCTACTGCTCTGCTTCTCAGTTCCTTAATCGAACTCGAAAGACCTTTAAGACACTCGACAGAATGGAACGTCATCGAGGGCACTTCTTCAACTGGTATGACACTCGCACACTTCAACCATTGCATCCCCAATATGTTTCTATGGTTGACAGTGGTAATTTAGCTGCAAATCTGCTGGTTCTCAGCAGCGGCATTCGAGAACTGAGCGAAGCGAACCTCATGCCCAGACGTATGTTTGCAGGCTTGCGCGATACGCTGCGGGTTCTATTGGATGTGATTCTGAGTTTTGACGGAATGTTGATAGACGCTGACTTTCGTCGCAGAATTGAACGACAGATCGAAGTGCTGAATCGCGCACCTGATTCTCTGCAGGCCGCGAATGTCCTGCTGGCGCAAATGACAGTAGAAGCCGCTGAGCTCATTAAATTAGCAGACTCGAATTCGGAACTCATGTGGTGGGTACTCGCTTATGAGCGATCCTGTCAGGAACATCGGGCTGACCTGCTGCACCTGGCAGTCTGGCTCACTCTTCCCAAATCTCCCGATAATTGGGAAGACGCTCAACCCGATCATCAGAGTACGGAATTGAAGCGGCTGGCAGTTGCTCTCAAACAGTTAGATAACGCAACAGGATTGCGAGATGTCGCAAAGCTGCAAACGACCTTGCTGCCTCTGATCCAGGAGGCAAAAAAAGTCGCGAATACTGAAACCTGTGAATGGCTGGTGCAGTTAGGTGCATCACTAAGTATTGCCGCAGAACGTGCGGCAGCAAGAATCAGAGCGTTTGAAGAATTGGCTTTACAGTGTCGAGAATTAGCAGATATGGACTTCGGGTTATTGTATGACTCATCCCGAGATTTATTTGCGATCGGCTATAACGTCAGCGAGCGGCGACTTGATGCCGGTTACTATGACCTGCTCGCCTCAGAAGCGCGTCTGGCCAGCTATATCGTCATTGCACAGGGACAATTCGGCCAGGAGCACTGGTTCGCATTGGGACGTCTGCTGACCAGCGCGGGAAGCCTGCCGGCATTGTTGAGCTGGAGTGGCTCCATGTTTGAATATTTGATGCCACTGCTGGTGATGCCCAATTACGAGAATACGCTGCTCGATCGTACTTATCACGCAGTCGTTCGAAGACAAATCGAATACGGGCGGCAATATCGAGTTCCATGGGGAATTTCTGAGTCCGGTTATAATACGTTAGATCAACACCGGACGTATCAGTATCGAGCATTCGGCGTACCCGGTCTGGGACTCAAACGGGGACTGGCGGAAGACCTGGTCATTGCTCCGTATGCCAGCGTGCTGGCTTTAATGGTCGAACCGCAGGCTGCCTGCGAGAATCTCCAGCATCTGGCGGCAGATGGTCAACTGGGGGCCTGTGGCTTCTATGAGGCAGTCGACTACACGCCTTCACGATTGCCACCCGGTGCTGAAAGTGTCACTGTGAAACAGTTCATGGCGCACCATGAAGGGATGAGCCTGCTCTCACTGGCATATGTACTGCTTGATAAACCGATGCAGCGCCGCTTTCTGGCTGATCCCATGCTGCGGGCAGCGGAACTGCTCTTACAGGAACGGGTTCCCAGGGCCACAGCGCCGGTTCTGCCTCACGAAAGCGAAGCACGAGCAACACACCTTGCATCACCAGAAGAAACCGGAAGCATGCGTGTCATTACCAATCCTGACAGTGCTGTTGTAGAAGCCCATTTACTCTCGAACGGCAGATATCATGTTGTGGTAACGAGTGCAGGTGGAGGCTACAGCAGATGGCAGGATCTGGCAGTGACACGCTGGCGTGAAGATGCAACTCGAGATAATTATGGCACTTTTTGTTATCTGCGCGACGTAGACAGCAGAATCATGTGGTCGAATGCCTGGCAGCCAACCACCAGTCCCACCAGAGGCTACGAAGCAATCTTCACACAGGCACGGGCCGAGTTCCGCCGTTCAGATGCGGGCATTGAAACGTATACTCAAATCAGTGTCTCCCCGGAAGATGACATCGAACTGCGTCGTGTCACTCTGACAAATCGATCTGATTCATCACGCAGGATTGAAGTAACCAGTTATGCGGAAGTCGTGTTAGCAGTACAACCTCAGGATGAGGCACATCCCGCCTTCAGCAACCTGTTTGTCCAGACGGAACTGGTCCAAAACCACAAAGCGATTTTCTGTACCCGACGCCCCCGCTCTGCCGAAGAACATCCGCCATGGATGACACACATGATGACCGTCAGGGGAGTCACCGTTGGGGAGCCATCTTACGAAACAGACCGCATGCAGTTCATCGGACGCCAGCGGACGCTTGCATCGCCTGTTGTTTTCGATCGTATTGCTCCACTTTCGAACTCTGCCGGACCGGTACTCGATCCTGTGGTCAGTATTCGCCAGACAGTACTGTTACTACCTAACGAAGCGGTTAGTATTGATATCGTAACGGGAGTCTCAGAGTCACGAGCTGGCGTCGAAGCGTTGTCTGAAAAATACAGCGATCACAGCCTGGCTGATCGTGTGTTTGATCTTGCCTGGACCCACGGTCATATTCTGCTGCAGCAATTAATCGCTTCTGAAATGGATGCGCAGATTTATGGCCGACTGGCCAGCTCAATCATTTATGCATCGTCTCTCAGGCGTGCCAAAACGAGCATTCTCAGCCTCAATCGACAGGGACAATCGGGGCTGTGGGGCTACGGTATCTCAGGGGATCTGCCTATCGTACTGGTTCGAATTCGCGACCATGAACGAATTGGTCTCGTTAAACAGGCCGTGCAGGCACATGCCTACTGGCGGTTGAAAGGGCTCGCCGTCGATCTGGTCATCTGGAACGAAGACGATTCTGTGTATCGACAGTCATTGCAGGATGAGATCGCCGATCTGGTTGCCGCCAGTTCGGAAGCAGTACTCATCGACAGGCCCGGCGGTATCTTCATACGTCGTGGCGAACAGATGTCTGAGGAAGACCGTATCTTACTGCAGACCGTGGCACGAATTGTCTTATTAGATGATGCGGGAACATTACAGGAACAGGCGGAGCGATTCGGGCGAACGGATGTTGCAGTCCCGTATCTGATTCCGAGTCGTGTTCTGAAGACGCAACCTCTCGTCGATAATCCTCCCCAATATGATCTGGCATTTTTTAACGGACTGGGGGGCTTCAGTCAGGATGGCCACGAATACATCACCATTCTGGCTGCAGGTCAGACGACACCTGCTCCCTGGGTCAATGTGATTGCCAATTCGCAGCTCGGTACCGTTGTTTCTGAAGGCGGCAGCGCTTACACCTGGGCGGAAAACAGCCATGAATTCCGGTTGACCCCGTGGCATAATGATCCTGTCTCTGATATCACCGGCGAAGCGATTTATTTACGGGATGAG
>NZ_CALFPF010000053.1 GCF_937919775.1 uncultured Gimesia sp. | reverse complement strand
TGATGCCACTGTGGCGAAACTGATCGAAAAATTTGATTCGCAGTTCCCTGCTCAATCCCCCGAGTTAAACTGGCTGTTATGCGAAACACTCGCGTGGCTGCAGTCACCCACGGTAGCAGAAAAAGCGATCGCGCTGATTCAGTCTGCACCGACTCAGGAAGAGCAGATGCAGTACGCACGCTCCATTCGCATGCTGCAGGCTGGCTGGACTCCTGAACTTCATACTGCCTACTTCGAATGGTTCCTGAAGGCAGCCAACTACAAAGGGGGTGCCAGCTTCGATAAATTCATCGAGTTCGTACGCACCGATGCCGTCGCTGCACTCAGCGATACAGAAAAGACCGAGCTGACAGAAATTCTCGCAAAGAAACCGGAAAAGAAATCCGCTCTCGAAAATCTAGGCGAAGTCTTCGCCGGACGTCCCACAACCAAATGGACGCTCGAAGAACTCTCCGCAGCCGCCAGCAAACAGATGCAGAAACGGGACTTCGTCAACGGACAGAAGATGTTTGCTGCCACGGGCTGTTATGCC
The DNA here is from genome assembly GCF_937919775.1 of uncultured Gimesia sp. Taxonomy (GTDB): domain Bacteria; phylum Planctomycetota; class Planctomycetia; order Planctomycetales; family Planctomycetaceae; genus Gimesia. The sequence goes on along the minus strand of NZ_CALFPF010000053.1, from coordinate 12,414 downwards.
TGCCATCGTTTTGGCAACCAAGGTGGTATGACCGGCCCCGACCTGACCTCGGCTGGTCGCAGGTACTCTCCCCACGATCTGCTGGATCAGGTGATCAACCCCAGCAAAGTTATCAATGAACAGTTCTCCGCGATCTCGGTTGTGACAGAAGACGGCAAGGTGCATACCGGCGTGGTCGTGAACCTGAGTGGTGATAACATGACCCTGAATACCGATCTGACCGACCCCAACAAGCGCGTCAACATTGACCGGAAGACGATTGACGAACTGGTGGTTTCCAAAATCTCCCCCATGCCCGCCGATCTGTTTGCTCGCATGACCAAAGATGAAATCCTCGACCTGATTGCCTATCTGATCAGCGCCGGCGATGCACAGCATCCCTTCTTCCAGGATTAATCCTGTCAAGAAGAGGTGTTAAACAATAGGCAGGCAGCTTACATAATCAAGTAAGCTGCCTGCTTTCTTTGAATTTCACTACCGACCACTCATCAATCCTGAGTGGAAGTCCAGCGAAGCGCGTGCTGCGAATGCCAGGCAAACAGACAAATCAGAAACGACACAGCACCTGTTATCGATGCAGGGATTCCGGAGAGGACTCTGTCGGATGGAACCAGAACTTATAGATAATGGCTCAGGAATAATAATAGCAGTGATATTTCTTCGCAAAACATAAAACCTCAGTGTGAAACTTTCACTCCCAAAAACAATCCACTTCGTAGAGTCTCCATCAGTAAAACCGTGCTGTTTATCAAGACATCAGACAAGAACAGATAGAGGGTACCCGAGAGCTGATGAACTCCCCGGCGGACGCTACGTTTTCTGGCCGTTGTTTACAATTTAACATGCGGAAACTACAATGGGTGGGTACAAAGATGGGTGTCGGAGGAGTTTTCGAATGACAATCACAGAGGCACGTTTTATCCGAAGTGCGATTGCCATACTGGTGCTGGGCGTCTTGTGGGTCAGCCCGCACACTGGCATGGCTGAGTCGGTAGAGGATAAAGCTCTGGCGGCACGGAAAGCGGATGCCCAGAAGTTCTTCAGCAAACAGGTTACTCCCTTCATCAAAAAATATTGCATCGACTGTCATCAGAACCGTCGACCGACGGAAGCCGGCCTCAGCTTTGACCCGGCTCTGCGGAGTCCCGGCCATGCCGCCTTCAGTGAGAAGTGGAAGAAGTCGGCGGCCCGCGTGAAAACGCATGATATGCCGCCGGAGGGGTTGGACCAGCCATCTGACAAAGAACGTCAGATGTTTGCAAAATGGCTGGCGCAGGTGAAATATCTCAGTCCCAAAGATCCGGGGCCGTTTGTCATTCGGCGGCTCACCAAAACGGAATATGGCAATACGCTGCACGATCTGTTGGGCGTCGATCCAATCATCGTCGCCAGTCTGCCCGACGAAGTCAGCGGCGAGGGATATCTCAATTCGCTCTCTCCGCTTCAGCTCGAACAGTATCTGACGATCTCCCAGCAGGTGCTGGATCAGGCTCTGGCGCCGGAAGGGGAACCACCTACCGAAATACAAAAGCAACTCTTTGGTGAACCGCCGACGTCCGAGAGTAACGCGTCTGCAACGGCACGAAAGACGGCCCAGTCACTGGCACGAAAAGCCTACCGCCGTCCGCCCTCTGATGCGGAAATTGCTGTTCTGCTGCAGGTGTTTGACCTGGGGAGACAGAACGGTCTCAGCTACCAGGCGTCCTGTCGGCTGATGCTCAAGGCGATCTTGGTTTCTCCCCAGTTCCTGTTTATTACGCCGGCCAAGATGATCCAGGCTGACAAAGGGATTGTGCCCCTTGATGATTACCAGCTTGCCTCGCGTCTGTCTTATCTGTTGTGGGCCACCATGCCCGACGCTGCGCTGATGGCGCTGGCGGATCAGGGGAAACTACACGAGCTACCGGTCCTGAAAGCTCAGGTCACGCGGATGCTGATGGACCCGCGATCGCGGGCTCTGTTTGATGGCTTTGGCGCACAGTGGCTCAAGCTGGGAAATCTGCAAGAGCGAACCTTTGATCCTGAGAAATTCCCGCAAATGACCGCCGCCATGCGGACGGCGATGTACGATGAAGCCCGGCTCTTTTTCGAAAGCATCGTGCGTGAGAACCGCAGCGTTTCGAATTTTATCGACAGCGACTACACCTTCCTCAATGGAAACCTGGCTACGATCTATGGCCTGGAAAAAACCGTCACCGGCCCCGAGATGCGAAAGGTCAAACTGACCAATGGCAATCGAGGCGGAATTCTGGGAATGCCGGGCGTGCTGGCGGCGACTTCGTTTCCCAACCGCACCAGCCCCGTCAATCGCGGCGTGTGGGTGCTGGAACAGGTACTCGGGGATCATGTCCCCCCTGCCCCGCCCGATGTGCCGTCACTGGAGAAACAGGATCAAAAACAGGTCGCCAAGCTGACTCTGCGCGAACGCACCGAACTGCACCGCTCCGAAGCGGTCTGTGCCAATTGTCACCGATTACTCGACCCGATAGGGTTCGGCCTGGAGAACTTCGACGCCATCGGACGCTGGCGCGATCAGGACGAAAACGGCCAGGCCATCGATGCCTCCGGCGAGCTTCCCGGGGGCCGGCATTTTTCCAACCCCCAAGAACTAAAAGCCATTATCGCCGACCACAACGCGAAGTTTTCTCGCAATCTGGTCGAGCGACTGTTAGCCTATGCATTATGCCGACGTCTGGAAGGATATGACGAAATTGTGATCGATGAGCTGATGCAGAAAATCGCGAAGGACGACTACCGCATGCAGACGCTCATCACTGCGGTCGTCACCTGTTATCCTTTTACGCATCGTCGCATCGAGTGACAGGTGGACCGAAACCCAGATGATGTGTACGACGAAATTGCAGGCCGTCGTACAGCAAACCCGTTTTCCTCTGCAACCTACCAGAAGGCCTTCCCATGAGCAAACACACATTCATCAATCGTCGCACCTGTCTGAAAGGCGTGGGAGCCGCACTAGCCTTACCTCTATTGGATGTCATGGGCTGGGCCGAAGCCAGCGAGAAAAAAGCGTTCCAGCCGCCGGTCCGACTGGGGTTCATGTATATGCCGCATGGCGTGATCATGGATCAATTCTGGCCCAAAGATGCGAAAAGTTTTCTGACCTCGCCACCCCCTGCCCTCGAATCGCTGCGTCCCGTGCTCGATCAGTGTCTGCTGATGAAAGGCATCGCCGCCGTATCCAACGGTCCCTTTCAAGGTGCGCCGCACGCGCTCGAACTTTCGACATGGCTCACGGCAGCGTTACCCGACCCGGACAAGCGGGACGAGATCAGTATCTCCATCTCCGCCGACCAGATTGCCGCGAATTCACTGGGTGCGTTTACCGCTCTGCCTTCCCTGGAGCTGGCCACGATGCCGCAAACGTGGAAGGAAAACCAGGCGGGGCTGAATGAGGCCTACTATTCACACTGCAGCTTCCGCTCGCCGACCCAGGCGGTCCCTGCCGAGACCAATCCCCGTAACGTGCTGAATCGCCTGTTCAACAAGCAGGAACAAGGTGGCGGGGGCGGACTTGCAGCGTCGGAGATGAGCAGTTTAGATCGGAGTATGCTGGACCTGGTGATCGGCGGCGCCCGCGATCTCAGGCGTACCCTGTCGCAGACCGACCAGCGCAAGCTGGATCAATACCTGGACAGTGTCCGCTCGGTAGAACGACGGATTGCTGCGATTGAAATGCGTCAGAAAGAAGCGGCCCTGGAGAAGGCGGGAGTCCGCCCCAGTCGAAGTCACAAGACCGCTTCCCCGCCTATCGAAATCAAGATTCCGGAAGGAGACAAACGGAGCGAATACATGCAGGTGATGTGCGACCTCAACGTGCTGGCGTTCCAGACAGACACGACCCGCGTCTGCACCTACATTGGCTCGACCCCGAACGGCGTCTCTTATCCGGAACTCGGATTTAATGACCAGCACCATTCCCAGACGCACCATAACGGCGAAGAGAAGAAGGTCAAAAAAGTCGCCGCGATCACGAAATTCAACATCGACCAGTTTGCCTACATGGTCAACAAGATGCACAGTCTGAAGGAAGGGGACGGCACCCTGCTCGACAACTGCATCATGATGTGGGGCTCGGGCCTCGAAGATGGCGACAGACACACCCGGGCCAACCTGCCCTTCATCCTCGCAGGACGGGGCGGCGGTTCGATCAACACAGGACGATTCTTACCCGATGTGAAAGGAAACCAGGGCGACTTGCTGACGACCTTGTTGACGTGCGCCGGGATACCACTGGACCGTCCCATTGGAATCGCAACGAAACAAATCACCGAGATCCCCGCTAAATCCTGAAATAGTTCACTTATAACGGCGGCGGCCGGGCCGTTTGTCACGACATTACCGACATTTTCGCGCTAGTTTTCGCGTCTGGGTATAGTCAAATCCTTATAGCATCGAAACGGGGGCCAAAAAAGATTTGACCATTTCGACACAGTCAGCAAAACTGAATGCACCTCTACAGCACGAAAACTTTATAACATCTCTGTACAGCAACAGACCAACCCAAACAAACGTGAATCAGGAATTTATCGCAAACAATTTCTGCGCGTTCATCAAGAATTCACAGGCTATTACTGCGAAGCGGATTTACCTGTCGAGTATAATTATTTCAGAATGTCTACTTACAGACCTTCTTTTCAACACTCTCCCGTGAATCCTGAAGAGCATCTGTTTATTCCTGCCATTTTTGAAAACGATCTAAAACCAAAGGAGTCCAGCAAATGGACCTGTATCATATCAGAACGTTGATTCTGTTCGCAGTCTGTGGAATCGGTAATCTCACATGCTCGCTGGAAGCCGCCGAGAAGTCGACTGTTATTGATCCTGAGTCACACGAAATCAAAGGAAATGTCACGTATGAAAAAACGTTTTCTGCCCAGATTAATCCGACTCAGTTCGCTCTGCTCTTCGAGCAGGATCTGCAAAAACAAAGTTCAGGCGGATATTGGAACGTTCACATCAATGACAAATTGCTCGATCGTCTTGAAGCACACACTCCCCAGATCGATGCCGATCAAAAACGCGACGGGTTTCACCGCATCGGTATCGCTGTGCCAGCTCATGTTCTCAAAAAGGGCGAGAACAAACTGACGGTCACCGGTCGAGGACAGCCAGCGGTCTTACGTAATTTCATATTGGAACCCCGCTCCCTGAAACAGGCACTCCAGCTGGAAGCCGTTACCGTGAAGGTGAGCACGCCAGAGGGGCAGCCCGTTCCAGCACGCATTACCGTTGTAAACGATGGGGGACAACTTGTAAAACTCTACAACGCGCGTCAGCCGACCAACGCAGTTCGCCCCGGAATACTCTATACACTGGGAACCGGTGCTTCATTTGAGTTGCCTCCAGGAAAGTATACGCTGTATGCAACGCGTGGCATGGAATGGGGCGTTGCCAGGCAGCCCATCGTTGTCGAGAACGATCAGCCACAGAATCACACCTTGGTCATTTCACGCGAAGTCGACACAACAGGCTTTATCGCCTGCGACAGCCATATTCATACCTTACCTGGCAGCGGTCACGGAAATGCCACCTACGCCGAACGCATGATTACAATCACGGGTGAGGGAATTGAAGTCGCGGTTGCCACCGACCACAATCACATTTCTGATTACACGAATTATCAAAAGGAATCGGGGACTCAAACTCATTTCCATTCGATTTCCGGCGATGAAGTTACAACTCACAACGGTCATTTTACTGCTTTCCCCTTTGATCCTGCGCAGGCAGTCCCCGGCGGTGTGCAGGGGCGTAATCCTCTGTTTCTAAAAAATGAAAACTGGGATGAGTTGATCGCCGACATGCGGAAGAAAGGAGCCGAAGTAATCATTCTGAATCATCCCTATTGGCCCAGCATTCCCAAGGGCCCCTTCGGACTATTTCATTTCAATCGCAGCACAGGTCAACGGAGTGAGGGACCGGAATTTAATTTCAACGGTTACGAAGTGGTACAGCCGGCAAATGAAACCCCTGATTTTTTTTACGCACTCGAAGACTGGATGTCACTGCTGAATCGCGGATTAAAACTCACCGCTGTCGGGGCCACTGATTCCCACACGGTCAACGACCCGGTCGGCCAGGCCCGTACCTATCTTAAGAGTCATACCGATGATATTTCTCAGATTGATCGCAAAGAGATCTATCGGGCATTCACGGAAGGCCGGGCAGCGGCGGCGGCAGGTATCTTTGCCAACCTGAAACTGAACGGACAATATAACATGGGAGACCTCGTTCCGGCGAAAGCACTCAAAAACAGCAGTAAAAACCAACGCTCAAAGGTGACTGCCACTTTACGAGTAGCAGCCCCTTCATGGGTTCGTCCTCGCGAAGCAATGATTTATGTGAATGGAAAGCAAGTCGCACAGAAAACGATCGATTCCACGCTGAATCGGCCCACAGATCAGACGCTTGAATTTTCGATTGAATTACCTCCCCATGATGCCTACATTGTGGCATTTGTCCTGGGTGATGGCATTACATTGCCAGGCTGGACCACCTACGGCAAGGCCACTCAGGCAATCACAAACCCGATTTTCATCGATGTGGATGGCGACTCTAAATATAGCGCCCCCCGTACTACGGCAAAAAGACTGATCGCGGAGCATGAAATCCAGGGTGAGAAGCTCACACCGGCCCTGCAGAAAATACTGCTGGAATCCGAAGCAGTAAAAGCAGACTCAGCCGTCCTGCTGCATGTCAAAGACCTGCTCAAACAGGGAGACTGAGCGCAGACGATTTCAGTTTCCCACATACAGGGCATAGACCTTCGTGGTATCTGTATCAGGAAACGTCACTCGTACCGCCAGTTTTTTCTGGTCGGGTAACTGACTGTTCTGCCGAGCAGGCCAGACAACCGGAGAACGTGTGCCTGCGTTAGTCACACGGGCTGCCTCCGCACCGGAGTAGCCTGGCAGGGGTCGATCGAATTCATCGAGCAGTTCGATGATCAGGGGAGCCGCTTCGCTGACGCTTTCCACATTCACGAATAATTTCAGCGTACCGCTGGTTTCAAAGGGAGCAGTCACAAAATGTGAGGCGTTGTCTTTGATCTTGCGGGAGAGATAACCAAATCCGTCCCGTCGCAGCGTTGCCAGTCCGATTTCCATATTCTTCAGTTTTCCGCCAGTATCCCAGTGGGAATACCACATCAGTGTCTTGTCCCCCCTGTTGACAAATGCGTGTCCCTGCAGCAAAGCGATGTCATCCCACTCCCCCTGTTTGCCTCGCGCAATAACCGGATGATCGGGCACCGGTTCCCGGAAATGAATACCATCGTTACTGACAACCAGGCCGAGGTCGATCGTGACACCTTTATTCCAGTGTTCGCCGTTTTCCGGTTTCTGCGGTGCATCCTGCCACATTCCGTAGAGGCCCACCAGCACATTACCACGATTCCAGATGCCCGCTCCCATGTGTGTCTGCTGCCCGAGAATCGGCGTCGCCGTCAATTGACCCGGCCGGGCAAACGACAACGCTTTCGCGCGTGACCAGTGATCAAAATCAGCAGACCGATACGCGAGCATCACACGCCCGACATCTGAACCGTCCATCCGCCAGCTCCAGGGCGAAATCAACTGACCGTTAGCGTAATAAAAGTTGCCGAACTGATACAGGCTGGAGACTTCAAACCGTTCTCCCCCCGCATTCATCGGGCGATCTCCCACTACATCCCATGTCAAGCCGTCAGCACTGGTCGCACAGACTAAGGCGCCCCAGCGCCGTTCGTCGGGACCGATTTTGCTCCGCCCGCCACGCACATCGGCAAACGGGGGATGTGCAATGTAGGCACATTTGTAGCGTCGTTTTGGATCGGGATCATTGGCATCATACAGCACGCTCAGAAAATCATTTACCTTGGCGAGGGCTGGAACTTCGGACTTGATTAGGCAGATATTGTTCTGTTTGTTGCCATTGAACTCCACCAGATTGAGTTTAGGTTTCGTCCAGTGAATCCCATCATCGCTTTCGGCGTAACACATGGGCCGCCACCAGCCGGGTGCCTGACCGCTTTTGATGGCCGTCTCGAACATCCCCAAATACCACATGCGGAATTTTCCGTCGATGTACATCACAGAGCCATACAGAATCGCATGCCCGTGATCGGGGGCTCCTTCCGGACCGCGACGCAGCACAGGATTTGCCGGATGCTTTTCCGCCGTCACCGGGGTAAACTGCAGATTATTCCGCCAGGGAATCGCGTGGTCATCAAACGAAAAGAACACCGCTTCCTCAACTTCCGGACCCCGCGCTACCGAGACGTGTCCCGGAGTTTGCGCCAATAAGATACCATTCATCAAAACAGACAGAAACAAGATAGACAGGCAGGAGTGGCGCGTTCTTCGTACGCAACAGAATTGTGAGGCAAGCATGGTTTCTCTTTCGTATTTATTCAGTTTCATCAGGGAAGGAGAGATTGTACCTGTTTGGAATGAAGCTCGTTTTCAGGAATTGCAGACTGTTTTAATATCGTCAGATCAGCGCCGAAACCGGTTTCAGCTGTCATTCGGGTCACCCATTTCGATTGCGGTTCCTGACCGGTCTGTTGCTGAAACTGCGCAAAGTTCTGCCGACTGAAAAATGTTTTGTCGAGCCTCAGACTCTGCAGCTCGTAGCAGTTCCGGTCCGCCGTCCATTTGACATCTTTCCAGATCAGCAATTCCGGATTCAACGGTTCCTGCGCTGCGGTGATCGACGCCAGATAATCATAAGCTGATTCAGCTTGCGGCAAATCAGGAGCACTGACGATCAGAGAGTCAAACAGACGGACTTCACCGCCGGTCGCCTGAAAATTGAGTCCCATCAGCGTCACATGGCTGGCATCGAGCAGGCAGTTGCGGGAAACACGGACTTCGTTGGGATTGCAAACGCGTCTGATAAAGACATTCTTCATGGTCAGCGAACAGGGACGTTCGGGATCATCGCGACCAGACATCAGCAGGGTGCGGACGGCCGATGAAAGCACGACCGAATTGGTTAAGGAATAGCGACCCGTGTCGAGAAAAAACAGGTCGAAACCCAGGCAATCGCGGATAAATACTCTGTTGTAGCTGGTCTGGCTGGCACCGGTATCACAGATCCCCGTGGAATTGCCAATCGATACAAAACCGTCTACGCGGTACTCCGCCGTCTCGTGAGCGCTGATCCCGTCGTCGCCGCACTCAATCGCTTTGATATTTTCAAATAGCACATCTTCACAATGACCGTGAATGTTGAAGCCATCGTTGTAGGGATGAGTACAGGTCAGATTGCGAATCACTAAATGCGCGTTATGGTGCATGCCCGAACCGCCAAACTGGACGCCCGCGGAACGGACAGGGATGCGAAGATTCTGTTCGCTGAGTTGTGCTCCGGGTGCGAGTTTTAAATAAAATGCACCTGAGATCTGGGAATTCTTCTCAGACGGTTCATTCTGTTTCACAAACGTCCATTCGCCGGGCTGCAGGTCATCCGGTTTCTTGAATTCTTTACTCGGACCTTTGGAACTGCGGCCCATATGTACCATCTTGCCGTTCCAGAGAAAAAACCAGCGTTGCAGAATTGCATCACTCAATGCAGGCATCAGATTCTCGCAACGATAGAGGTCTGGCTTGACTGCTTCCCATTGAGTCGCATCAAGCGGGTCAGAGCCTTCCAGAGTCGCCCCATGCCCGTCGAGGGTGATTGGCTTCTCGGGAGTTCCCCGTTTGCCGTAAAAGCCCGCGTATTCATAATAGACTGTGGGCTGTAAATGAATGGTATCACCGGGCTCTGCGATGCGAATCGCCTGCCGAATGGTTTTGAGAGGCCCTTCTGTCGCTGCATCATTTCCCTTGTCCGGATCAACGTGAATGTCGCGGGCGACTGCGGATTGTGCAGACAAACAGACCAGCAGCACCAGACCAGCCAAGCCACAGACCCAGCCTTTAATTCTCAGATACACGCCAAATTGTCGCATAGGAAACATTCCCAGTATTCGTGAAATGACTCTTTTATTTTCTCGGTGGCGAAGCAGGCGTTCCCACCTGCTTCAGAAACCAGTCTGCCGCCACATCGGTTGAGCCTTGGGGAACCGTGTGTCCTTTCGGTTCTGCGATGACATGCAGGTCCACCTGACTCTGCTCCCCTTTGGCCAGCCCTGCTCTGGTAATGCTGCGGGCCAGTTCTATCGACTGATCCGTGCCCACGCGGGCGTCACGATCGCCGATGACAATCCAGACAGGACGGCCCGCCAGTTTGTCTGACCGTTGAATCATATTCAACGCCTGCACCATTTCATTAGTTGTACGTGATTTGAATTCATTTAAGACGGTCAGGTCTGTCACTGGTGCAAACGCGACGACCCCTTTCATTCTGGAATCATGAGCAGCATACTGTAGCGCCAGATAGCCGCCTCGTGATGTGCCACACACGCCGACATACTCGGCGTCAGTCTGACCCGTGGAGATGAGGTGATCGAGTACCTGACTGAGCCGCCGGTTGTTATCTGCGACAAAGTCATCTCCCTGTTCACAACGGAATGCCCAGCCGCTCAAGCCCGTCGGTTCCGGTGGTCGATGTTCGCTACCGTGACAGGGAATGTCCACAGAAACCAGTAGATAACCGGCTTTAGCCAGCTGGTTTCCACATTGTCGAAAATAGGGGCTGCCTAAGGTACTCTCCATTGTGCCAGCCAGGATGAACAGCGTCGGAACTGGCTTCCCGGGCAACGGACCCCATGTAGCGAAAACCGTTCCCGCTTTTGTTTTGTGAATTTCCACTCCAGGCTCTGCTGCCTGTAACGTCGACGGCACTACAACAAACGTGAAGATCAGCCACAGACCTTTCGAGTACCATTTCATAATCTCACTCCTTAATGAACTCTCGGCAGGTGAAACGTTCAAGTGGTCTTCTTTTGATTCAGCCAGTTTCGTGACTGCATCTGCATCATCGTACGTGCACGGTTCGTATCGCGGTCCTGGATCGCGGCGGCCAGTTCCTGGTGTTCCCAGATCAACCGTTCGCCTGTCGCTGCGTCAGACTGATATTCCTGATAAACGGAAGCAAAGAAATTAACCAAGACCCGTTGCATGCCGGCGATCAGCGTGGATGATGTCATCTGCAACAGGAGCGAGTGAAAGGCAATGTCCAGTTCTGGAATCCGTTCAGGCTGGTCACTGCGAATCGCCGTCTCCATCTCCTCCGCCAGCTCACAGAGCTGCTGGCATTGTTCATCGCTGCCGTTACGGATCGCCAGATCGACGGCTCCCATTTCGACCACATACCGCAACATTGATAACTCGGAGACATCCTGCTCGGAATCGAACAACGAAGGCAGGCCGAGTTGCAGTAACCGTAGCGGGTCGGGACGACGCACTATCAGGCCGATGCGTTTGCGACCTTCCAGCAGACCAATGGCGACCAGCCGACTGACAGCTTCCCGCGCCACTGTCCGGGAGACACTGTACTCTTCCGCCAGATCGGATTCGGTCATAAAAAACGCACCGTCCGCGAGACGTTCCGCTTGAATTCGCTCTCGAATTCGTTCAGCAAGCTCGTCAGACTGGGTAATCTGGTAATGGATTTCGGCTGACATATATACCATTTATCTTCGATAATTGACCATTTATTTAATTTACAACGAATCTAATTATGATTAAATAGTATCTATTCAGTTTTTCAATGTCAAATCATTTTTGAGAGCAAGTATGAATTCCCTTCCCGATCTGGCTGAATTAAGACGTTTTGATACCCCCACGATCTGCAATGCAATTGAACTGTTTGAGGTGCGTTCCCGGACCGCGGGATATATGAATCGGGAGATCGCCGCCTGTTTTCCGGAGCTGCCTCCAATGGTGGGATATGCTGTCACCACCACTTTTCGTTCGTCAGCGCCCGCGGAAAAAACTATCGATCCCGGCATCTCAGCCCGGCTGATCAGCTCGTTCTCAGAGCTGCCCGGCCCAGCTGTAGTGGTCTTCGAGGATCTGGATAATCCGCCGGCAGGCGCGACGTTCGGCGATGGGATGTGTCTGACCTATAAAACATTCGGCGCGGTCGGACTGATTACTTCAGGCGCCGCCCGCGATGTGGATAATGTGAGAGCTCTCAACTTCCCATGTTTCAGCAACGGCGTCATGAGTGGACACGGATACTGTCACTTCGAAGCGACCGGCGTTCCGGTACAAGTGGGAGGGCTCACAATCCATCCCGGTGATTTACTACACGGTGACTGTAATGGCGTCGTGACGATTCCGCCTGAGATCGCCGCCGCTGTTCCGTATGCCTGCGAGCAATATCTCAAACATGAAGCCATCGTGCTGGACCCACTGCGTGAAGGACTGGCTGATCTGCCCCGCCATGAACGGGCACTACAGGAAATGAAAGCACGCATCGACGAGCTGAAAGCCGAGTTACAGAACATGATCCAATCTTAATTTC
>NZ_CALFPF010000052.1 GCF_937919775.1 uncultured Gimesia sp. | reverse complement strand
CACCGCTGAGCAATCTGTTTGTCTCCATGCTTGATCGCGTTGGTGCCCCTGTGAACTCTTTTGGTGACAGCACGGGTCGCCTCACCATCATTGATGCTTAATTTGACCGACGGGATTGTTAATACGAAATCTGTTCAGGCTGCTCATCAGACAAGGTGAGCAGCCTTTCTGCATTTCAGATTCATATAGACACAATTTTGGCTCTGTCTTACCATGCGCCCCGGTCAGCACTGCTTCTACACAAAATCTCACCTTAACCAGAACATGCACCTGGTATGGAAACCTCACTGCATCGCCAATTGAAATCGTTTTATGCACCAAATGCAGATTGCGAGGAAATCACTCTGGGTTCCTACCGCATCGATGCCGTCGACGGCGATCGACTGATTGAAATTCAGCACGGTTCACTGGGTGCAATTCGGGATAAAGTCAAGTGCCTGCTGAAAGATTACGATGTACATGTCGTCAAGCCGATTGCCATCCGCAATTATCTGATCAAGCGACAGAAAAAAGACGGGAAAACCATCTCGTCCCGTTTTAGTCCCCGGCGCGGCTCGGTGTTCGATCTGTTTGAAGATATGGTCCACTTTACGAATGTGTTTCCGCACCCGCGTCTGACTCTGGAAGTGGCGTTGACGATTCAGGAAGAACATCGCATTGCCCGCAAGCCGCGTCGCTGGAGAGGTAAAGATTACCGCGTTCAGGATCGCGTCTTACGCTCGGTCGAAGGACAAATCGAATTGAATACGGCTGCTGATCTGCTGGCGTTGATACCGGGAAAACTTCCTTCCCCGTTTCACACACAGGATCTGGCAAAAGCGGCGGGCATTCCGCGCTGGCTCGCACAAAAAATGGCCTACTGTCTGCGAAACACGGGAGCGATTGTCTTAACAGGGAAAGAAAAAAACGCCTTGCTCTATGACATCGCAGACGAGAATCAGGCTGCCGCCTGAAAAAAAGGAAACTCCCGAAAACAAGAATTGTGAGCTTCAATCACAACAGATTTGACTACCAACCAACTTTCTCAAAATCCGTACAGAGTCATTAAGTCCTAGGCTGCCGCTGACACATATAGGCCAATCTCTTCTCGGCAGTCAAAACAACCCAAGTTGCCATCCGTATTGGCACAAGCGGTTTTTTCGGGAGTTCCCCTATGATGATTTACTACACCAATCCAGAACAGAATCAGTCACAAACCATTACTTACCAACCGAACCGCAAAAACAGATAGAACCTGATCACGAATATATGACAAAAAGTCACATACAAACAGAATCAATCAAATTGCAGAGAGTGGGTGAAATACCATTGCCTGCTTTGAAGTTGTTCCCCAAAGGTCAATTTCATCAGGCGAAGATATCTATTTAGGTTTTGACTGGAAACAGTCCAAGTCGGAATGGCAATCATAATAAGTTTACTTACGATGGATTATTCAAGCGATTATCATGAGTCTTAAATCAAAACTGAATCGATCACCTCAACAAACCAAACTTAATTCTCAGGTTAACTTTTCTTCACAAAGAGTCAACAAAGATCAGCGGAAAAAGCGCACGAAAAATAAATTCGTTTTTTTCTACTGGGATAGATTACCGAACGTTGACTCTTGCGTTTGTGGAGCGAACTAAAAGACGGCACAACACCAGCCCTGTTTTATCTCGGCTGTAACAGAGTCTCTGTAAACGCGGATCGTTACAGTATGCCTTTGGAAGAAGGAATACCCTGTTGACGTGGATCAATTGTCACCGCCTGTCGTAACGCCCGCGCGGTTCCTTTAAAAAGACCTTCTGCAATGTGGTGACTATTCGCGCCATGGTGGAGCACCTGATGCAGGTTTAATAATCCGTTGGAGGAAAACGCCTGCCAGAACTCACGCACCAGTTCCGTATCGAACTGTCCCACCTTCTCTGTAGGAAATTCCACCTGAAACACAAACAACGAACGACCGCTCAAATCGAGCGAGGTTGTCACAAGTGTCTCTTCCATGGGGATCGTCATCGAACCGTAGCGGGTAATTCCTTTTTTATCACCCAACGCCTCATTGAGCGTTTTGCCCAGACAGATTCCCACGTCTTCTACCGTGTGATGATAATCGACATCCAAATCGCCGTTCGCTTTAACGGTTAAATCAAACAGCGCGTGCCGCGCCAACAGCGTCAGCATATGATCGAAAAAACCAATGCCTGTCTGAATCTCCGACTTTCCACTGCCATCCAGTTCCAAAGTCAATTCGATCTGGGTTTCGGCGGTATCACGTTTGATTGATGCGTTGCGACTCATCTCAGGGAACTCATGTGTAAAAGGATAAGGTAGTTTATTTATCTAATCTTACAGCCCGGCTTTTGATTCTCAAAAACGCATCAGAGCTCCGGACCGACTTGGCAAGGATTCGAACGCTGCCTGTCGTTGTGAATTGTATAACCGCTTTAATCGCACCTCAGCAAAAGTGAAGCTGAGATTGATATAACAGTTATTCAGCCAATTACGCGCAAGGCATCCAGGACCTGTTGAATTTCATCCTCGGTTCCCACTGTGATTCTCAATCCATCGAGAATTCCATCCCGCAGAGTAAACTTCATATACCGCACCAGAATTTTGCGCTGCTTCAACTCCTGGTAGCGACGCTCGTGTTCGCCATCCGGATGAGTACACCAGACAAAATTGGTCTGGCTGTCCACCGCTTCAAAACCAAGTTTTCTGAGTTCCATCACCAGCAGGTCGCGTGTAGCACGGATGCGATTCGTATTTGCCAGCATCCACTCCTGATCTTTCAACGCTGCAATGGCAGCGGCCAGGGAAAGCGCGTTGCAGTTATAACTGTCTTTCACCTTTCGCATGCCTCTGATCAGTTCCGGGTGAGCGACTGCAAATCCGAATCGAATGCCGGCGAGGCTGTACGACTTACTCAAACTGCGGGTGACGACAATTTTTGCTCCAAAGCCCGCCTTCAACAGTTCACACCGGTGTGGTCTGTCGCAGAAATCTCCGTAGGCTTCATCCAGCACCAGAACTCCCTGCGTAGGAATCAATGATAACAGGTCTTCATCGGGCCAACGATTTCCGGAAGGGGCATTCGGATTGGGCACAAACAGAATTTTACTCTTTGCCGCCACTTCGAGTGCATCAGCAACAGGCCAGTCCCAGTCGGGATTGAGTTGGATTCTGTGAAAACGGGCCCCCTGAATTTCTGCCAGCGTTTCGTAAAGCGTGTAACTGGGGTACGGTGCAGACACCAATTCATTCGGTTCCACAAAAGATCGCATCAGGATCGTCAATATTTCATCACTGCCATTGCCGGGCAGAATCCAGTCCGGATCGACCTGGAACAATTCCGCGGCGACTTTCCGAAATTCCGTTGCGAGCGGATCGGGATAGATATTCAAACGCCCTTCAAGCACGTGCTGCACCGCTTCCTTGACGCGAGGTGAAGGCGGATATGCATTCTCATTTGTATTCAGTTTGACCCAACCAGACTCCTGAGGCTGCTCTCCCGGAGTATAACCAGCCATCTGTTGAACTTGGGGACGAAACAGACTCATATTGTTGATCTCAAAAAAAACTGAATGTAGTGGCCCGACTACCTGTTCATCGGAATTCCTGAATAGTACCTGAAATAAGACAAGTCAATCCCGGCAAGAGTTCTCGAAAAAATCGAGCACCATTTGATTTTGGCAACTTACAGGAGAACCCCTGCAAACAGGCCGGGGTCACCTGCATTAGACGTTAAACAGGAAATGAGTGATATCACCATCCTGCATCACATACTCTTTACCTTCCACTCGAAGTTTACCGGCTTCACGGATTGCTTTCTCGGTTTGATATTTTTCCAGATCGGTCACTGAAAAAATTTCGGCGCGAATAAATCCCCGCTCAAAATCGGAATGGATCACTCCGGCTGCCTGAGGACCGGTCGCCCCGATGGGGATCGTCCAGGCACGGATTTCGATTTTTCCAGCGGTAAAATAACTCTGCAACCCCAGTGTATGGTAGGCGGCGCGGGCCACGGCTGCTAATGCCGGCTCCTCTAATCCTACACTTTCGAGCATTTCCTTTTGATCTGCTGCATCCAGTTCCGCGATCTCTGCTTCGAGGCGACCGCAGACTGCAACGACATCGCCTCCCTCTGCTGCAGCGCGTTCGCGAACCCTTTGTACCAACTCCCCTTCACCGTGAATATCATTTTCATCCACATTGGCCAGATACAGCACCGGCTTGGCCGTTAAAAACTGATATCCTTTTAAGATTTTCTGCTGATCCGGATTATCAAAGGATAAACCGCGAATGGGCTGCTCCTTTTCCAAGCGAGCCGCACAGGCTTCCAGCACAATCAGCCGCGATTTAGCTTCGGCATTGCCCGACCGCGCTGTTTTGGCCGCCTTAACTTTCGCAGTCTCCACCAGCTGCATGTCGGCCAGCATTAACTCAATATCGATCGTTTCGATATCACTGATCGGATCGACTTTACCTTCGACGTGAATGACATCACTATCCTCAAAACAGCGAACGACATGTAGAATGGCGTCGACATTCCGAATGTGAGAGAGAAATTTATTTCCCAGCCCTTCCCCTTCCGATGCACCACGCACAATCCCCGCGATATCGACCAGCCTCAATATGGCAGGAATCACTTTATCGGTGGGGATATAATTATGAATAATTTTTAACCGCGGATCCGGCACGTTGACAATCCCCACATTGGGTTCAATCGTACAGAAGGGATAGTTTTCACTTGCGATCCCCGCCGCAGTTAATGCATTAAATAACGTCGATTTACCTACATTCGGCAGGCCAACAATACCAGCTTCCATAGCTCTTTTCAGTAATTAAAATTGATTCTGTTGTAAAAAGAGCCCCGCCGACAAGCTTTCCGTCTGCGCAGGCCCACCTTAGATTCCGGCCCATCATAGCGAAATCATAG
>NZ_CALFPF010000051.1 GCF_937919775.1 uncultured Gimesia sp. | reverse complement strand
CATGATCGATCTGCTATCCGGCGTGAAGGAAACAGTCGTCAACATGGCATCGTTCTGACGTATCCAAACAGGTTTCCATGTTTTTGTATCCCAGAGAGTGAGACCGCCTTTAGGGTCGGACTTTGTTTCCCAGTCATAGTGAATCGATGCAAGCAGGTGTCCGTCTGGTGAAAATGCCACGCCTGTCACTACCCCTTTGTGACCGGAAAGCGAAGCGATTTCTGACCACTCTCTGCTGTTCCAAATCTTGACTGTTCCATCATGGCTGGCACTTGCCACAACCCCTCCATCCGGCGATAGGGCGAGTTCATGAATCAAATGTCTGTGGCCACTCACTTCCCACTCTTCCTGAATGGGACTTGCCTCGAACAGGAAATGTTTCCTGCCTCCAAACGTTCCACCTCCTCCCGTGACCAGCCAGCTTCCGTCCGGCGAAAATGCCAGCGCACGAAAGTTCTCGAATCCATTTTCTATAATTCCCATTTCCTGCCACGAGGGAACATGACGCAGGACAATTCTCCCGTCCATGCCTGCGGTGGCCAATGTGTTACCATCCGGGGAAAAAGAAGCTTTAAAGCCGGTGGTGTGCCCTCTAAAGTCCGCAATGATTTCCGATCGCCTGGTATCCAGAATACTGGTACTGCCACCGAATCCGTTGATGGCAAGGAATTGCCCGTCGGGTGACAGTGAGAGGCTGTTTCCCCAAAGTCGCCGCTGATCGCGCCGCTGTTTTCTCAAACTCCATGAGTTCGTATCGAAATAAAGAATCCCTGCCGGGGAAACGGCCAGTAGCGTCTGATTATCCGAAAGAAACTTCAAGCCGTTGACTTCGTCAGAATGAACTTTGAGTGTCGTTTTATGCTTTTTGCTTCGACAGTCCCAAATGCGAATGCCCGGTTCATTCGCGATTTTAACGGCAATGAACCGTCCATCCGGTGAAATATCCAGAGACTGTATGAAGAACTGCAGATCTGAGTAAATCGGAGTCGCCAGGGCATTTTTAATATTCCACAAAGTGGCCTTTCCTGATTTGTCAGGACCAGAAGTTTTTCCCATAGCCGGGTTTGTTCCTCCACCCGCTACAACCACATCGTTCTCCGGAGTAAATTTCAACAGGTGTGCTTCATGCCCTGGCTTGTTGCCAGACTCTGATTGAAGAATGGTTTTACCTGTACTGACATCGGCAATCGTCATACCATGCCACCCGACCATCCCGATCAACTTTCCATCTCCTGAAAAATCGACAGCATTCAGACTTGAACTGTAGGAAACGAATTCAGACTCCTTTGTCTGTTCTTCAAGGTTCCAGAGTTTCGCGCCATGCACTCTATCACTTGAAATGAGCCATTTTTGGTCGTTGGTGAATGCGATTGCGGAAATCGGTATTTCATGTCCTTGAATAACCCTTGGTGCATCGACGTTATCAAAGTCCCAGATTTGAACGATTCCGTTAACACCTCCTGTGGCAATGAGTGCCCCATCAGGGGAAAAGCAAATCGCGTTAATTCCTCCCTGATGACCGCTGAGCACTCGAATTTTGTTCCCCGCTTCAACATTCCAAAGATGAACGCCGCTATCGTGAATTCCGGTTCCCACGGCCAGAACGCGACCATCGGGAGAAAATTGAAGTGCCGAGATTAAGTGAGTATGGGAGGTCAGTTTGCTCTTAACTTGACCAGTCAATGCATCCCATAAAAAGACTGTTCCTGAGGGTACAGGGGCAGTTCCTGATCCAGTAGCAATCCAGTTTCCGTCCGGCGAACAGGCGACTGACCAGACCGGTCCCGAGTGGCCTGATAACTGATAGATCATTTTTCCCGTTGTTGTGTCATGTACTTTTGCCAGCCCGTTTTCTAACCCGATGACAAGGTGTTGACCATCTTCACTGAAAGCAAAATCGTTTAGATTTGATGTTTCCTGCCACATGCTGACTTGCCTGTTGTCAGCGATATCCCAGATGAGGATTGATCCTGTCTCCAGGCAGGCGGCAAGTCTCGATTTATCAGAAGATAACGTAAAATTCCTGACCGGACCCGGTCCACGGTACATCCATGTTTTTCTCTTTTTTTCAAAATCGTAGCGCCCGATCAGTCCGTCGTTGATCCACACTTCCGTACTTTTTTCAGGAACTGTAAGATCAATCACTCCTGCTGAATGAAATATCTGATGTGAGTCGTGGTATTTCTTAAAGAGGTAATACCATTCGAATCCGCGCATGTCTTCCTGGCCAACTTGAGGCCGATGCTGTTCAAGTAAGTCTACCAGTGATTTGGTATTTCCATCTGCGGATGCCCGAAACGCACTATTCATATGAGCTGCGTAAAGTATTTGGCGCGTTTTTTTTTGGCTTTTCCGGGCCGCTTGCTCCAATTTTTCTGCTTCTACTTGTGCATGTTTTGCTTTGTCCCGTTCATCATCTGCGCGCTGTGAAGCAAGGCGGGCCGCATGGGCTTCGCTGGTCGCCCAGAGGGCCAGGTAACTACTGACGCAAATACCGACCAGCAGCAACAAAGCTACCGTCGCGGCAAAAGCGAACGCAACCCGGTTCTTACGGACCAGCTTTTGCAACCGGTAGCCTGCCGAGGGGGGGCGGGCCTCGATCGGCTCGTCAGTCAGATACCGCCGGATGTCGGAGGCAAGGCCGTTTGCTGTTTCGTACCGCCGAGACCGGTTCTTTTCCATTGCCTTGAGAACGATCCAGTCCAGGTCGCCCTTCACCATCGCCGAAAGTTTACGAGGTTCGACCTGACGAACCGATGAGATCGATTCCAGGGTGTCTATCGAAACGCTGATTCGCGAGCTCGGACGTTCGGGTTCCTCTTCCTTAATCCGTTTGAGGATCTCCATGTATCCCGCTTCGCGCAGAGTCTCCCGTCTCAGCGGGGTGCTGCCGGCCAGCAATTCGTAGAGGATGACTCCCAACGAATAAATATCGCTGCGCGTATCAATGTCGACTTCATTCAGTTGTGCTTGTTCCGGGCTCATATACTCCAGTGTGCCCAGCACCTGACCGTGTGTGGTGAACAACGTTTTCTCGGTCAATCGCTGATTCGTGGCTTTGACCAGACCAAAGTCGATCACCTTCGGAATCGGTTGATCGTCCTGCTGAGTCACCAGAATATTGTTCGGTTTCAGGTCACGATGGATGATCCCTTTTTGATGTGCGTGCTGAACCGCGCTGCACACCTGGCTAAACAGTTCCAGTCGCGCGCGGATCCCCAGTTTGTGATCATCGCAGAATTTGGTAATCGGCGTCCCTTTGACCAACTCCATCACAAAGAACGGACGGCCCGTGGCTGTTGTTCCCGCATCGAGAACCTTAGCGATATTCGCATGGTCCATCATCGCCAGTGCCTGACGTTCGGCTTCAAAGCGGGCAATCACCTGACTGGTATCCATACCAGACTTGATAATTTTCGAGGCAACACGCCGATGAACGGGTTCACGCTGTTCGGCTAGAAAGACCGTCCCCATTCCACCTTCACCTAGCGTTTCCAGCAACCGGTAAGGACCAATCTGATCGCCCAGCGCTTCACCGTCTGGATACAGAGACCGCGTTAATTCAGGAGCAGGTATCCCCGGAACGTGGGTGTCCGCACCACGTTGTTCGCTCCTCGAATCGTTCTGATTATCTTCGTCATCGTTTGAGATTGGTCGCAGGTCTTCGTCATTCATCTTGCTACC
>NZ_CALFPF010000050.1 GCF_937919775.1 uncultured Gimesia sp. | reverse complement strand
TTTTTTGCCCTTGATGTTCTCCGCGCCTTTGCCACGCTGATACTTCATGTGCTCGTCGGCCATAACCGTAACTATACCAGGACCCGGAAGAACAGGAATGCGATAGGTGCCGTCGGAATGGAGTGTGTGATGAGCTGTGAGATGCGCTAAACTTTTTTTAACCGGTTGCAGGAAAGGATTGTCATTGAATGCAAAGTAGTCGACGCGCCCTCCTCGTATCGGTTCACTGGAGGCCATGTCATATGCACGACCTTCTGCCCAGATTCCCCGTGTGAGGTCCACATCTTTTTTCAGAACTGGAAGTCCTGCGCTGGTCTCTGCGACAAACTTGGAGAGGAGATAAGGCTGATCCTTGGGGTTTAGACATATAACTTCATTTTTACCGATCGGTAAGCCTTCCAGGCGATAGCGTCCCTGATCATCGGTGACCGTCTGGACCAGCCCCTCAGACCAGCCTGATGTACTCCGCCCGGCCAGCCGATAGCTTTGCAGTTTTACTCCCGGTAGCGGTTGGTGTGTCTTCGAATCCCGGACCACGCCGGACACAGGGTGAGACGGTCCAGCCACATACGTGAATTCACTCGGATGATAGACCATTTTCTCTCTCCAGGGATTGCTGGCCTGCACAGGGACTTCAATGATTTTCCCTTTGCGGGTTCGGGCTACGACGTAGCTTGTGGCGATTCCCGGACCTGAAATCAGGAGTTTGACGATTCGTTCTCGCCCCAGGCCTTTGAATGTGAACCGCCCATTCCGGTCGGTCACTACAGTGGGGATGTATTCCAGCGTCGCACCGCCAACATCATTGCCGAGACTCTTGGTCAGCAGCATTCGTATCTCATAAAAATCAGCTTCTGACTTCTCTGCTGCTTTTTCCCACTCGTCGAGCGATCCTGTCTCTGAATAGTTCAGCTGGGTCACCCGCAGACTGGCCCCTGCCACCGGCTGCCCTTCAATATTGACAACGCGGCCCGTGAGGGGCGTGTCGTCGGCGACCAGTTGGAAGGTGGACG
Organism: uncultured Gimesia sp.; assembly: GCF_937919775.1. Classification (GTDB taxonomy): domain Bacteria; phylum Planctomycetota; class Planctomycetia; order Planctomycetales; family Planctomycetaceae; genus Gimesia. The sequence goes on along the minus strand of NZ_CALFPF010000050.1, from coordinate 2,461 downwards.
TCGCATTGTGGATTCGTGCCCGCGCCTGGTTCAGAAATCCAGGAGGAGTGTGAGAATTCGCAAGTTTTTCCAGCAGGGTTTTGCGCATTTCTCCAGAGGTTTCAAACTGATAAACACTTTCTACCGCCGGGCCATAACCCTCAGCCTGGGCGATCAACATCCCTCCGTCTCTGATCGAACTATAAAGCTCACTCGAAGCGGGAATAGTAAAATCAAATCTTCCCTGGTCATTCGTTGATGTGAGCTCAATCTGCTTGCGTTGATCCCTGCCTGTACTTACCAATCCGATCGTGGTAGCTTTGACCGGCTGACCATCGGGACTAACGACGTGTCCTTGAAACTGGAGATCCGATTTTGTTGTCGCAGCAGTTTTCTGTTTCGTGTCAGTGTCGGTAGCTGTCTTTTCTGCTGTATTCACCGAACTGGTTTGCGGAATCGCTTTCGGAGATGCAGCAAGCGGTAAGTTTTTGTCAGATTGGGACACGGTAGCCGTATTGTCAAGATCTGATTCAGGTCGGGCATTCACAATCAGAGCCGCACTGGCGGTCGCGGAGATTCCCAGCAGAGTGATCAAGATAACCCACTTCGCAGGCAGCCGGAGCGTCAGAGAGCGGGAAGAGTCCAGAATTCGCAGGACACGCCGACTCAGCGAGGAACGCAGAGAGACCATCGCCAGACCCGCTTCCGTGGTTGTCGCTCGCAGAGGCAACTGCTCTGCAAAATCGACGAGCGTATTCGCATAACTCTTGCGCCCGGAACCGTAATGAATGACGTAATCATCACAGATATCATCGGCAACTTGCTCCAGACGGCGTGACAGCCACCAGACCAGCGGTTGAAAGAAGAGTACCACAGTGGCGAGCCGGGCCAACAGGTGAAACAGACAGTCATGGCGGGCCAGATGGGCCAGCTCATGCAGGAGAACGTCGCGCAAGACAGGTTGCGTCAGTGATTTCTCTTCTGGTAGCAGAATCAGCGGATTCCAGATTCCAATCAGACAAGGGGAATGGACACACGATGAGATTTTTATCTTCGGCGGGAGTAACTTCAGCGTCTGTGACGTGAGTCGACAAAGCTCCTGAACTTCAGCGCCCGCCTCCCGGCTGCTTCGAAGTAGTCGAGAGGCCCGCCGATTTGCCAAAAGAAGTTTTGCCAGGAGAATGATCATCCCTGTCACCCAGGTCAAGGCGATGATCCAGCCCATCAACGGCATAAAACCGGTTGTAGTACTCGCATTTGAAAACGATTCCGCGGAGAATTCAAATTCGGTAGTGAGGTCGGAGTGAATGTTTTTCGGCGAGGTGATTTCCGCGGAGAGAACTTGCGAGTTTCGGGGTGCATCTGAGTCGGAATCAGGGGACATTTTATTTTCGGTGGCTGAATTCACTGCCAGATCCTCAGGGGCAGTCAGTCGTGAATTCGTATTCCCGGTAGACGATGCATTCTCTGATCTCGTGATCTGCTGTGTTTCCCACGCAGGCAGCAGTGCGTAGCCGGTGATCCCGATTTTACCTAATGTCAGGGATGCGACAGGGCATAACAGTAAGGCGATCAACGTGACGCGGAGAATGGCCGACTGCACTGCCGGTTTGTGTTGTCCGCATAAGCGCCCGGCGAGGAATCCCACCGCAATCAGAAGCGTTGATTGAAGCAGAACGTGAACACAAAAATAAGCGAGAGTTGTGTCAAACATCGTTTGATCTCCCCTGAGTGATTTAAACTTTGCGATTACTCGTCGTTGATCAGTTTGCGAAGCTGCTGCAGTTCCGACTTGGGAATTTTCTCATTTTCCAGGAGATAGGCGACCAGGCCTGCCGCAGAGCCGTCGAAGATCTCGTTGATGAGTTCACGCGTGGCCTGTCGTGTGACTTTGTCTTCTTCAATGAGAGGATAAAACACAAACGTGCGTTCCTCGACATCATGAGCCACAGCCTGCTTGGCTTCGAGTTGTCTTAATAGTGTCTGGACCGTGCTGTGAGCGATTTCACTACTTTCGTTGAGCGCATCGGTGATTTCACGCGCGTTGGCGCGTCCCCGATCCCAGAGGACCTGCATGATTTGCAGTTGCACGCGTCCCAGTTGGTTGGCTGTCATCCGTGTCTCCTTGAGGGCTGTGATTTACTGTAGTCAATTTACTCAAGTAAAACATGTTTGTCAAATGCAAATTTTTTTTCAAAAGTTTCTCAGGAGAAAACAGGCAGAGAATCCTGTTCAATTATTTCTATGCGATGAGTGTTTTTGGCCCACGTGTTTTGCGATCAATAAAGGAGAGCAGCCCGCCTTTAAACCACAATTTTCCTGACTCTGCAGGGGCTGGTATTCCGACCTGCCCGAAAATTACTCTCTACAATACGGAGACGTATGTTCTGATTTGTGTTGAAGTGCAGCAACTTGGGGAGTGCATTCCACTGGAATACCCACGCCTGAATCTCTATACTGTATTAGTAATCGTTATTAAATT
>NZ_CALFPF010000049.1 GCF_937919775.1 uncultured Gimesia sp. | reverse complement strand
GCCACATCATTTCCAGGGTCAGAATTTGCTCTGGGGAGATGGTCTTGCTCGAAAGGTCTTATCAGGTATATCAAAATGGATCGTTTTCTGTTTCCGAAATGGGCGAATTCAATTGTTTCAGTGCTGGGTGCGCTGGGCGGTGTTGGCGCTTTGTATGTCTTGGGTATGGTGGCTTTCGGGGCCAGTCCTGAGACAACCGACGTGGGATATCAGCCCGAGCAGCCTCTGCCTTTCAGCCATGCATTGCATGCCGGAAAACTGAAGCTCGATTGCCGCTATTGCCATAATACCGTGGAAGTGGCCGGGCATGCCGCCATTCCTCCGACCGCCACCTGTTTGAATTGCCACAGTGGCGCTGATGTGAACGGCGTTGTGAATACGGTTTCTGTTCATTCGACAAGTACCAGGCTGTCTGCCGTTCGTGAGAGTCAGGCGACGAATAAGTCAATTCAGTGGCGTCGTGTGCATGACTTGCCGGATTATGTTTATTTTAATCATAGTGCCCACGTTCGTCGTGGTGTGAGCTGTGTTGCCTGTCATGGTCGGGTCGACAAGATGGAAAAAGTAACGCAGGTCAAACCGCTGAGTATGGGCTGGTGTCTGGAATGCCATCGGCATCCTGAGCCTAATCTTCGTCCGCCGGAGTTTGTCACCAAGCTCGACTGGGTGGCTGATGGAGATCCGTATGAGGTGGGTGAAAAGGTTCGGAAGGAACTGAATTTGAATCCTTCTACAAATTGTTCTACGTGTCACCGCTAAGGGGTTCGGTTGTGGATAAAAAGTATTGGCGAAGTTTGAATGAATTGCATTCCACGCCGGGTTTTGAAGAAATTTTGCATCGCGAGTTTCCAGTAGCGGCTTCCGAGTACCCGGAAGGGGTTTCGCGGCGGCGCTGGATGCAGTTGATGGGTGCGTCTGTAGCTCTGGCTGGGGTCTCAGGCTGCCGTTGGGAAGATGAAAAGATTTCTCCAAGTGTCTCGCGTCCGGAAGGCCGCATTCCCGGAATGCCGCAGAAATACGCCACGTTCATGGAACTGGGTGGTCAGGCTGAAAGTCTGCTGGTAACCTGCTATGACGGTCGGCCGATTAAAGTGGAAGGCAACCCTGATTCTCCTCAAAATCGGGGCTCATCGACAGTTTTTGCACAATCGGAAACGCTGTCGCTATACGATCCCGACCGGACTGTGGGGGTCGTGGAGCGCAAAGAAGGCACGCGTTATGCGCGTGACTGGCAGGCGTTTCTGGAATACTCTGATACAGTGCTGGGTCAGGCACGACAGGACGGTGGCGCCAAGCTGCGGGTTCTGGCTGATGTGAGTTCTTCAGCCGCCAGAAAGAATCTTCAGGAGAAGTTTGCAGCCTTGTACCCGCAGGCACGCTGGTATGATTATACTGCCAACTCGCGCGATAATGTCTATGCAGGGACAAAACTGGCGTTTGGGGAAGCCGTTCGTCCGCACTTCGACTTGAGTAAAGCGAATATTGTGGTCTGTCTGGATGAGGATCTGCTTTCCGAGCACCCCGCAGGCATGCTGCATACGCGCGAATGGGCGGCCCGCCGCGATCCCGCTGCCGGCGAAATGAACCGCATGTACGCAGTCGAAAGCCGGTTCACCACCACCGGCCTCGCCGCCGACCATCGCCTGCCTTCCCGTTCTGTGGATATTGCTTCCTATCTTTCCAAACTGGAAGAGCAGATTCAATCTCGCTTGTCCGGCAAAAAACCTGAGGCTACCGGCGACGAATACGCGGCTAAGGTTCTGGCTGCAATGGCAGAAGACCTCGTCGCCAATCAGGGTGCAGGTTTGATTGCCATTGGTTCAAGTCAACCGGCTGAACTGCATGCCCGCGTTTGTAAGCTGAATGAACAGCTGGGGAACGTCGGTAAAACAATTCGGTATTCCAAAGAGCCGCTGGCAAGAGATCTTTCTGCAGTCGAAGCATTACGGGAATTAACCGCCGAAATGCAGGCCGGCTCTGTTGAGACGCTGGTAATTCTGGGCGGAAATCCTGCCTACAATGCACCCGGCGATATCGATCTGGTCTCCGCTCTGACCAAAGTGCCTCACTCAATGCATCTGGGTGAGTACGAAGATGAAACCTCCCTGCTGTGTAAATGGCATCTGCCCAAAACACATCCGTTCGAGCAGTGGGGGGATGCCCGTTCTTACGATGGAACACTGTGTGTCGCGCAGCCATTGATTGAGCCTTTGCACGATGGAAAATCAGAAGTCGAACTGCTGGCCATTTTGTGTGGCGAAAAACATCCGGTTGCCCTGGATCTGGTGAAAGAGGCCGTCAAAGGCTCCCTGGATTCAATGGCGGTTAACGCCTCCTGGCGTCGGCTGGTGCATGACGGCATTTTGAAGGGAAGCGCTCTGGAAGCTGTCTCTCCCAAAGTCAAAGAACTGCCTGCTGTGAAAAGCAGCGAAGTCACCGGTGAAGAGATGGAACTGGTGTTTTACATCAGCCCGCAGCTGTATGATGGTTGTTTTGCCAACAGTGGCTGGTTGCAGGAAACTCCCGATAATCTGACGAAAATTACCTGGGATAACGCGGCCATTATTGCTCCCAAAACAGCGAAAGAGCTGGGAGTGGAATTCGGTTCTGTCGTCAAGCTGATTCTGGACGGAAAGTCCATCGAATTACCAGTTTACGTCCTTCCGGGCCAGGCTCCGGGTTCGATCGCGGTTGCCTTGGGTTATGGACGCACTGCCGCCGGTCTGGTGGGCGGTGATGTCGCCCGCGATGTCAAGCCTGTGGGTGAAAACATTGCGGCTCTGCAATCCAAAGCAGCAATGAATTTTGCGGCTGGTCTGAAAGTCGAAAAAACAGGCAAAGAATACGAACTGGCCATCACCCAGGATCACCACAGTATTGATAACGTTGGTGCGGGTGAAATTCATGGACGCGTGGGACAACTCGTTCGTGAAGGGACGGTGAGTGAATACAAATCGCATCCCGATTTTGCCAAACATGTGGTTCATCATCCTCCCCTGGAATCATTGTGGGAAGAACTTTCCTACGAGGGACAAGCCTGGGGGATGTCCATCGATTTGACCAAGTGCATTGGCTGTAATGCCTGTTCGGTTGCCTGTCAGGCAGAAAACAACGTTCCGGTTGTTGGACGGGAACAGGTTATTAAAAGCCGTGAAATGCACTGGCTGCGAGTGGACCGTTACTTTACCGGTGACGATGTTAATAATCCCGGCGTTTCCATTCAGCCGATGTTGTGTCAGCAATGCGAACTGGCTCCCTGCGAGCAGGTTTGTCCGGTCGCTGCGACGGTTCATACGGATGAAGGGTTGAATGACATGGTTTACAACCGCTGTGTCGGAACCCGTTATTGTGCCAATAACTGCCCGTACAAAGTCCGTCGCTTCAATTACTTCAACTTTAACAAAGTCTATGAAGATCCAAATCGAAAACTGCAGGCACTGGTCCTGAATCCTGAAGTGACCGTGCGTCATCGCGGGGTTATGGAAAAATGTACTTACTGTGTGCAGCGTATCAAGGCGGTGCAGATCGAAGCCAAAAATGATCAGCGGCCCATCAAAGATGGTGAAATCGTGACGGCCTGTCAGCAGGCGTGTTCCGCGAAAGCGATCGAATTCGGTGATCTGAAAAATGAAAAGAGCCGCGTGGCCCAGGCGCATGCGAGCCCTCGATCTTATGCCGTTCTGGCGGAATTGAATATCAAACCCAGAACTGCTTACCTGGCGCGCATTCTGAATCCGCATCCTTCTCTGGCCAAACCTGCTTCAGAAGGACACGGACACGGAGAAGCACACGCTGAAGCGGGGCATCAGGAAAAAGCGGAAAAACATTAGTAGTGACTAAAGAGACACGATTTTTATTGTGACGGTTAGTTTAACCAATCCTTTTGAATTTATAGAGCAAAGATATCAAAAGCCATGGCTTCAGTAACTGCAAAGCCAATTGACACAACAATCGAAGTTCCCGGCAAGCGAACTCCGCTTGTTACCGGTGCGCACGACTATGGGACTGTAACGGACGCCGTCTGTCGACTGGCTGAATGTAAAACTCCCACAGCCTGGTATGTGGCATTGGGAATTTCGGCTTCCCTGATGGGAATGTTATTTGGTCTGATCGGATATTTGATCATCACCGGTGTCGGGGTCTGGGGTAACCGCAGCCCTGTATTCTGGGGTTGGCCGATTGTGAACTTCGTGTTCTGGGTCGGTATCGGTCACGCTGGTACTTTGATCTCCGCGATTCTGTTCCTGTTCCGCCAGAACTGGCGTACCGGGATCAACCGAGCTGCGGAAGCGATGACCATTTTCGCTGTGATTTGTGCGGGCGTGTTTCCCGGAATTCATATTGGTCGCGTCTGGCTGGCCTACTGGCTGTTTCCGATTCCCAACCAGATGGCAATGTGGCCCAACTTCCGCAGTCCTTTGCTGTGGGACGTATTTGCTGTTTCGACATACGCAACGGTTTCCCTGTTGTTCTGGTACATGGGCATGATTCCCGACCTGGCAACATTACGGGATCGAGCGACCGGAAAGATTCAGCAATTCGCCTATGGTCTGTTTTCACTTGGCTGGAATGGTTCTTCGCGACACTGGCACCGTTACGAAAGAGCGTATCTGTTGCTGGCAGCTCTGGCAGCGCCGCTGGTGTTAAGTGTGCATACCATCGTTAGTTTTGACTTTGCCGTTTCGCAGTTGCCCGGTTGGCATACCACGATCTTTCCTCCGTACTTCGTTGCCGGGGCCGTTTTCAGTGGTTTCGCGATGGTGCTGACTCTGATGATTCCCGCCCGGACGATTTGCGGGATTCAGGACTTGCTGACCGATCGCCATCTGGAGAACATGACCAAGGTGATTATTGCCACCGGTACCATGGTGGGTTACGCCTACGCGATGGAGTTTTTCATTGCCTGGTATGGCGGTAACCGCTACGAAACATTTGCGTTTATTAACCGTGCCTTTGGTCCCTATGCCTGGGCCTACTGGATCATGGTTTCCTGCAACGTGATCAGCCCGCAGTTATTCTGGATCAAGAAAATTCGAACTACGCCCTGGATGATTTTTGTGGTGTGCGTGTTCGTGAATATTGGTATGTGGTTTGAGCGTTTTGTGATTACAGTGACCTCGTTGAGCCGTGACTTCCTGCCTTCCAGCTGGGGTTATTTCAAGCCGACGATCGTCGATGTGTTAATGTTAATTGGTAGTTTCGGTCTGTTCATGACGTTGTTCCTGCTCTTCTGCAAGTTCCTGCCGATGGTGGCGATGGCAGAAGTGAAAAGTGTGATGCCCCGGCCCGGCGGCAAGAGCGATCATCACTAAAACCTGTATTTGCGGGATCACGGTCAGTTACGACTTAACTCATTAGTTGAATAAAAAAGATTATGGCGACCACAATCGAACAACCAGTAAAAACCAAAGCAGAACCTGAGCTTCTCGGGTTACTTGCCGAGTTCGATGATCCAAATGCGTTGATCGAAGCATCAAAGAAAGTCCGCGATGCCGGCTACCGCAAATGGGACACGCACACTCCTTTCCCGCTGCACGGGATCGATGAGGCGATGGGCATCAAGTGGACGATTCTACCCTGGATCGTTGCCGCCTGTGGATTGACCGGCGGTACGATTGCAATCGGCATGCAGTACTGGATGAACGCTGTTAATTATCCGTTTCTGATCAGCGGTAAGCCGCTCTTCAGTATTCCGGCCTGTATTCCGATTACTTTTGAACTGTCCGTGTTGTTAGCCGCCTTCGGTGCGTTTTTCGGCATGCTGGTTTTGAACCAGTTGCCGAAGCTCTACAATCCGTTGTTCAAGTCAGAAGCCTTCCGCCGTGCGACGAATGACCGGTTTTTCATTAGCATGGATGCCAAAGATGCGAAGTTTTCCGAGATTGATTCCGGCGAGTTTCTGCATTCGTTAAACCCGATTGGGGTCGAAGAATTCTGGTCCGACGTGGAATCTCCCAAACTGCCGCGTAATCTCAAGCTGGCTTTGGCTCTGGTGGGCGTGCTGCTGCTTATGCCGCCGGCGCTGGTTGCCTATAAACGCTCGACAACTACAAATTCGCCGCGCATTCACATTGTGCCCGATATGGATTTTCAGCCGAAACTGAAGGCGCAGAATACCACCAACCTGTTCCCCGACGGCCGGGAAGTACGCCCCAATATCAAAGGCACCATTCCTCGCGGTCAGTTTAAAGATGACAATATTCCATTCTATTATGGATTGAAATATCTGCCTGAAGATCAGGACGTGGTCGTCATCGCGTTGCAGGATGAGAAAAAGACAGATGCGAAAAAGACAGAGGAAAAGCCACCGGCTGATCCCAAAGCCGATGCTGCAAAAACACCTGCGGAAAAACCGGCTGACCCGGCTGTAGACGCTGCCGCTGCTGAAGCCAGCAAGCTCGAGAAACTTCCCTGGGTGACGGAATTTCCGATGCCTGTCACGGAAAAAATGATGGCCCGCGGCAAGGAACGGTATCGGATTTACTGCTCTGCCTGTCACGGTCTCGGCGGCGAAGGGGACGGTCTGGTTTCGTTGAGAGCAATGGACTTGCAGCAGGGAACCTGGGTCAAACCAGCTTCATACCATACGGACAATGTGCGAAAGCTTCCCGTGGGTCGTCTTTATCACACCATCACACATGGTGTCCGCAAGATGCCCGCGTATGGCGCACAAGTTCCACCGGAAGATCGCTGGGCAATTGTGTTGTATCTGAGAGCACTGCAGAAGAGTCATGAAATCGATGCGACTACCATTCCTGAAGCAGAAAAAAGAAAACTTCGGGACACTAAATAATAAGTAAACGCCACAGGCCACTTGTTGAATTTTATTTCGTTCTAAACAAGAAAAGTTATGCATACTTCACCTGACACTAAAAACAAGATTCAAGTTCATACACTGGCAGAACTGGGGCCGCTCCCCATGAAAGTGGCGCTGGGCTGTTCTATCCTGCTGCCGGTCGCCTTTGTGTTAGGGTGGTTCAGCGAAAACGGGATGGAAAAGTTTGCCTTCTCGTATTTACAAAGTACGTTTTTCTTTTTGAGCATTTCGCTGGGCGCTCTGTTCTTTGTGATGATTCAGCAGTTGACGCGCGCCGGCTGGAGCGTTGTGTTACGCAGAATCTCTGAGTTTATCGCGATGGGCGTGATTCCTCTGGCCGTGCTGGTGCTGCCAATTGTGCTGCTGACCCTTGCCGGAAATGATATTTTATATTCATGGGCGAGCGCTAAGAATGTAGCCGCCGATCAACTGCTGCAGGCGAAAGCACCGTACTTGAACAGCGGATTTTTTGCGCTCCGGTATCTGATCTACTTCGGTTCGTGGATCTTTCTGGCGCGGTTCTTTTTGTATAAGTCTGTGGCCCAGGACGAAAATGGCGACCCTGAATTAACGCTGTTGATGGAACGCCGCAGCGGTCCGGGACTGTTGCTGTTTGCATTCACAGTCTCCTTTGCAGCCATCGATTTTATCATGTCGCTGGACCCGCACTGGTTCAGTACCATTTTCGGTATTTACTATTTTGCCGCTGGTCTGGTCGGTTTCTTCAGCATGCTTGCCATCACTTTGATTTATCTGCGCAGCAAAGGCTTACTACACGATCCTGTCACGATTGAGCATCTGCACGATGTCGGCAAGTTATTATTTGCCTTTAACTGCTTCTGGGCTTACATTGCGATTTCTCAGTATCTGTTAATCTGGTACGCGAATATTCCGGAAGAAACCATCTTTTTCCTGCATCGTCAGTCGCATGGCTGGGGAACGGTTTCTCTGATCCTGGTCATCGGACACTTTGCGATACCGTTTGTGTTTTTTATGTCTCGCTGGATGAAGCGGAACCCGAAAGCTTTGTTTTTCTGGGCCGTTTACCTGCTGGTCATGAACTGGATCGACATTTTCTGGCTGGTGTTGCCGAATGCAAAAACCGGAAGCGAAACCATGAGTGTCTCGATGGGAATGATTCTGGTCGATGTCTGCTGTACGATCGGCGTCGGCGGAATTTATGTTGCCGGCTTACTGAAATTTGCCGATCATAAATCAATCATGCCGGTCAGGGATCCTCGTCTGGAAGAATCACTCGAGTTTCACAATATTTAATCACCGTCTGATCTGTTGAAGATCAGCGCCTTTTAGAATAAGAGAATTTACTATGTCGGATCATAAAGCAGTCTATGATGATCTCGATACCACGATGATCGCTTTTGTCGGGATCGTGGGAACCATCATTACTTTTTTCCTGGTCTTTGCGGTTGCCGCTCTGGATCAGTCGTTTGAGAAGTCGGAAAACGTAGAGAAAGTGATTCTGGTTCCGGAGCAAAACGCAGATAGTATTCTGGCCAATCAGGCGGCTGCTCTGACGGAATACCGATGGATTGATCAGGATAAAAATATCGTTGCCATACCCATTGACCAGGCGATGCAGATTGTCGTTCAGGAAGAACAGCAGAAGCAGGAACAAGCAAAAACCAAGAAACCATGAAACCTTTTCAGTACTTTATTCTGACGATTCTCTTCTGGGCATTTTGTGTGATGCCCGTGCAGGCAGATCGTATGGAAAAAGCGCCGAAGAGTATTGAGACTCTGGATGTGATCGAGCATCCCGACACGCGCCTGCCTCTGGGACTGGACTTTCAGGACAGCACTGGAAAACACGTTAAGCTCGAAGATTATTTTAAAAAGAATCGACCGGTGATTCTGTCGATGAACTACTCTAACTGCCCGATGCTGTGTTCGTTACAGCTGACGGCTCTGGTCAGAGGTTTGAAGGATTTAGAGTGGTCAGCGAGTCAACAGTTTGATTTTGTCTCGGTGAGCATTGATCCGAAAGAAACCTATCAGAGAGCCAATTTAACTAAACAGAAATACTTCAAAGAATATAATCGTGCAGGAACAGCCGCCGGCTGGCATTTCCTGTGTGGCGAACAGGCGGCGATTACCGATCTGGCAAACGCCATTGGAATACAATACAAATATATCGAGGAACGTAAGGAATTTGCACATCCGGCTGTATTGGTCGTGTGTACGCCCGACGGTCGCATTTCCAGATATTTATATGGAGTGCAATTTCCGGAACAGACTTTGAAATTAGCGTTGGTGGAAGCGTCTGAAGGCAAGATTGGTACAACCATTGATCGGTTTTTACTGTTTTGTTTTCACTACGATGCAGACAGCGGTCGATATGCTCCGACAGCGCGGAATATTATGAAAATCGGTGGCTTCGCTACCGTCTTTATCTTAACGGTCGTTTTGATTCCGTATTGGCGGGGTCGAAAAGGCAGACATGACAGTGAAATGGTTCAGGCACAAACATTGGAAAAAGCTGACGGTTCCTGAAAGCTTTAGGAATCATCGGACAAATAAGATTGTGTTTTGATCGGTTTGGTTAATACCTTAACACTCAACAGTTGATTGTGTGAATGCAGATGAAACTATTCATCCCTAATTTTTTAGCGAATGCAGACGCCGGGTTCTGGTTCCCGTCTCAAGGGTCCACAGTGGCAGAGGGCGTCGATTCTGTCTACTTCTTTATTCTGTATGTCTGCACGTTTTTCTTCGTGCTGATCGTCGGTATCATGGTCTTGTTCATGATCAAATACCGTCATCGTCCGGGAGTGGAAGCAGAAGTGACCGTCACGCATAACCTGCCTCTGGAACTCTCCTGGTCTGTGATTCCCACACTCCTGACGATTGTCATGTTCTGGGTCGGTTTCACTTCGTACCTCGATATGCGAACGCCCCCTGCTTCCTCGTATGAAATTGATGTGGTCGCCAAAAAGTGGTCCTGGGCTTTCAAATATCCGAATGGCTGGATTGAAAGCGAATTGCATATTCCGAAAGATCAGAACGTTACTTTAACCATGGCTTCGGATGACGTGATTCACAGCCTGTGGATTCCCGCATTCCGCACCAAGATGGACGTCGTGCCGGGACGCTATACGCAGGAATGGTTTAACGCCACTAAAGCAGGGACTTATCCTCTGATGTGTGCCGAATACTGCGGACAGAAACACTCGGAGATGGTGACCCATGTGGTCGTGCATGAGAC
>NZ_CALFPF010000048.1 GCF_937919775.1 uncultured Gimesia sp. | reverse complement strand
AATCGATTGGAAAAGATGAAAATAATAATATCGTTTCCACTAGATCAGATAACGTTTGCAGGTGGTGGGATAAAAACAGAAAAGAAATAGGCTTTGACGGTCTCCAGTTGAAGTATATAAAAAAATCAGGCATAACAGCTCTAACTGAAGATATTAAATACATGCATTTAGATCAGTTGTACTTGGGTCATTCACATAGAACTCTTGCTGATAGGAATTACAATTCAAAAGGTGGTAGAGCTTACAAACCCTTAGACGAAGCAATTGCTTACATCGGCAAACAATTTGGTTTAAAGTAAAGTCACAATGTAGAAGCAGGCATTTCCGGAAGCCCTAAATGATTCAGTTCATTTAGGGCTTCTTTCTATTAGCCAGACATGCTGTGTCTCAAGTCTAGGATTATGGGCTGGAGCATTTACTGAACAGGATCGACAAGTTTGATCTGCTGATTTTCAGCGAGCAGGGTTATCTCTCTTTCGGTCGTGCTAAGGTGGAACTACACCACGGTCCCAACCGGATCTGTTGAATGAACCTTTGCTGTGGCTGGGGGACGAGCTTATCCGTGCGGCTGGAATTGCTCGAAGACCGCACGCTGCCGTCGGCGAGCGATCCTGTGCAGATGCTGTTTCCGGACTTGGAACATGAAGGGAACACGACCGAGCAGGATGAACAATCATCCCAGCACACATCCCTCTATGGCCTGGCGTATAAGACATTTTTAGGCACCGAAGTAATCAGTTGGATAGAACTTTTCAAAAGTACTTTTAAAATCTTTCAAACAGGCTGCCTCAAGTTCTATTTGCCTGAGGGGAGCGATTATCGGCATATCACGGTGAGTGGGGCGGGAACTCGCGCGAAAATGACGGCAATGTCGTGACAAACAGCACGGTGATTTAGTGAATGTGCCGAAAGGATTTGGCTTTTCCCTGGAGCGAGAACTCGCGCAAAAATGTCTAGAATGTCGTGACAAACAGCAGGGACTTACTGATCGGTGCCGTCCCTGTAGTGGGCGATATTTTTGACGTCTTCTTCAAGTCGAACCGCCGCAATTCACAACTGCTGAAGAAACATCTGGACCGATGCAACGCCGGCTGAAAGACGGATTCAGTTCTTTAAATTGGGAACAGGCATTTGCGCGCCGACCTGTTTGAGATGCTCCTGCAGCTGCTGTTCAAGTCGGGCGGTGAGCTCCGGGTAAGTCTTTGAAACATCGCTGGTCTCACTCAGGTCGTCGGCCAGGTTGTAAAGTTCGTTATGGCCGTCTTCGTAATAATGGATCAGCTTATATTCGCCGACGCGAATGGCTGAGTAGGGAATGCCGATGAAGACGTTGTAATGCGGGTAATGCCAGTAGAGGGCTTCGCGGTTAAGTGACGCGTCGGGATCTTTCAACAGCGGAACCAGTGAGAGCCCGTCGACGCTCTGATTGTGCTCCGCGTTGCCTCTAACGCCGGTGATGTCCAGAATCGTCGGATAAAAGTCCATCGTGATGACGGGTTCTTTACAGACAGAGCCTGCGGGAGTGACGCCGGGCCAGAGCACGATGGCAGGCACGCGAGTCCCCCCTTCCCAATGTTGTCCCTTCTCGCCACGGAGGGGATCGTTATTGCTGGTTTTGCGGCGGACGCCGCCATTGTCGGAAGTGAAAATAATCAGCGTGCGGTCGGCGATGCCAGACTGTTTCAGTTGAGCACGCACGCGGCCGACGGCTTCATCGACACTTTGAATCATGGCGGCGTACTCGGGATTTTTGTGACGTTTACCGGCGGGCAAGGCTTTGTATTTCTTTACCAGATCGGGGCGCCCCTGAATGGGGGCGTGCACGGAATAGAACGAGCAATATAGAAAGAAGGGTTTGTCCTGCTGACGACCGATGAGCGCGACCGCTTCATCGGCCATGCGATCGGTGAGATAACGATCCTGTCGCTGTGCTTCCGTCAGACTGCTGTCCCACTTCATCGCATCCCCGCCATAGGGGAAGTGATAGCTGCGTGGCAGCCCGCGATTCGTACCACTGATGTTGACGTCGAAACCATGATCCTGCGGAAGATTGCCCGGCCCGCCCAGATGCCATTTGCCGACGTGGAACGTCTGGTAGCCGGCTGTGCGCAGAGCCTCGGGCAGTGTCGTGTATTTCTGATCCAGATGCTGTTTCCATTGAGGCGGCTTCAGAGGGAAATCGGTGTAGGACTTTGCCCAGCCGGGAATCCAGTCGGTCAGATGCGTTCGCGCGGGATACATGCCGGTCAGGAGTGCACCGCGGGTCGGCGAACAGGCATTGCAGGCGGAATAGTTCTGCGTGAACTTCATGCCTTCAGTAGCGAGCCGATCGATGTTCGGACTCTGGTAGAAGTCACTGCCATAACAGCCCAGATCGGTCCAGCCCAGATCATCGACAAGGAAGAAGACCACGTTCCAGGGTTTTTCGTCTGCAGCGTGCGTGGTTTGCGTGATGGAAAACAGAGAGAACAGCAGAAGCGTGGCCTGTAAAAACAGAGACGGTATGCGGTACATCATCAGTTCTTTTCCCACTCCTGATTTGAACTCAGAGATCAGACTTGAACGCAACATGATCTGACCTATCATAACAGGTCTTAAATACGGACGCATGCTTTAACCGACATTTCCCATTTGGGTTGAGCCAGGAATCGATCCAGGCTCGAATCACACCCCATGTTAATAGCACACCTTTGCAAGGTCAAACTTCCGATGATTTTCCCGACATTTCGTGACCGCCGCTCGGCCTTGCGCCTCGGATGTTGTGTATCCGGCAGTTTTTTTGCATCAATCGGCTTGTTGGCACGTAGGTTCACGACGTTCTTCGAGTGCTGGTTCAAGTTGGTCACGATGAATCCAACACGCGGGAACAGCTCTCCTGCGTGCCACTCGATCTTGGCCACCACGCGACGCGCTCGCTGCCATGATTTCGCTTGATATTGGAAGCTACGGGGATACTCATTGTGTTTCTTGCGGTGTGTTCAGCATCTTGGTTTGCATATGTCTCGATTCCTTCAAAGTTTTATATGGTACAACCGACTTACCTCGGCATGCAGCATGGCCCCTTTGAATCTACCGAACCCTCGTCTGCAAATTATCGCCCCCCATCCCTGAAACTGCAGGCCGGTCTGGATGGCCAGCATCTGTTCGAACGTCGGCAGTTATTAAGACAGTTCGACCGTCTGCGGAACGACCTGGATCTCAACGGTGACCTGGAAGGCAACGACAAATTCCGTGATCTGGCTTTTCAAATGCTGACCAGCCCCAATGCAGCCAGCTCATTTGAAATTGACCGAGAACCGGACAGTCTACGTGACCGCTATGGACGTAATATGTGGGGACAGGGGTGCCTGCTGGCCCGCCGACTCGCGGAAGCCGGATGTGGCGTTGTCTCCCTGTTCTTCAATACTCCCAAGACCGGTCAGGAATTTACGAACTGGGATGATCAACTTTTAAACGCAGGACGTCCCGGACATTTCGCGAAGTATATGAAAGTCCGTCTGCCCTATATGGACCAGGCACTGGCTTCACTCATCGAAGACATTCATGAACGAAACCTGGAGAAAAAAATCATGGTGGTGGCAGTCGGCGAATTTGGCCGCACGCCCCGACTCTCATCCAATAACTCGGGAACTGGTCGAAACCACTGGCCCCAGGCTTACACTGCACTCTTCTCTGGTGGTAATCTTAAAATGGGACAGGTCGTCGGTGCCACCAACTCCAAAGCAGAGTACCCGACACACTCACCCTACACGCCACAGGATATGTTGGCTACCATCTACCAGCACCTGGGCATTGATTTTACCCAGTCACTGGTTGACCACCAGGGGCGACCGATTCCCATTCTACCGCATGGGAAACCAATCGCCGAATTGATCTGATTTCTTACTCTTTAATCTGTCATGGCATTCCCGACATGATCGCGCGGGTTCTCGACGCACATGTGTCGTGATATGCCGGTGATCTCTTCCCATGTCCGATCTTTGGTTCGACCGTATTGCGTCTCTTGTGGCATTGCTTTTGAGTTCGCGTCAGTTTTCGCCTGCTGCTATGGAATGGTTAAAGAGTCTCTGTTTGTGAAACAGGCAAGATGCATTATGGATTATTTCTTTATAACCACCCACAGCCCATGGACGAGTCCCGGAATGTACCCGCATAAGGTCAAACCAATATTCAGCCAGAAGTGCGTGGTCATGCCAACCTGGAGAAAAACCGCGACGGGGGGCAACAGGATTGCGATGATAATCCGCAATGCCAGGGGAATTGAAGAAGCTGCTGGAGTTGTTGTCATGGAACTGGTCCTTAAATAATAAGTTGTCAGAATTCAGAGGGCGTATCTCATTCATATT
>NZ_CALFPF010000047.1 GCF_937919775.1 uncultured Gimesia sp. | reverse complement strand
AGCAAATCCCTCTTGCGAAATTTACCGCTTTTTGCCATAAAGAGTCTCGATATTTCGTGTTTTAATACGACGATCTGACTCAAACGGAATATTTAGATTGTCAGCCCTCACGCCTCATACAGATTCCATGTGAAAAGGATTTCTTCACATTGCTGGACCCGCCTTCCAAAGAGCTATTGCAGCGATTAACAAAGCTGAAGTTATGCACGGCTGCAGACTTGAGAAGTTGCCGACGCCGGGTCAGAAAATTGGCGCGCGGCATTCCGGCGTTCGACTCAGTCTGGATTGATGCACTTGTCCAGGCACAGAAAATCACGCCTTTTCAAGCCAGAACTCTGGAGTCGGGCAACCCGGAACGACTGGCTGTCGGTCCTTATTTATTGATTTCTGAATTAGGCCATAGCCACAAATCCAACACCTATATTGCAAAAACAGCGGAGAGTGCCGAGCTCTGTGCATTAAAAATCACCAGGCCGCAAAACGATCATCCGAACCTCATCCAAAAAAACTTCCAGGATTTATTGAAACGCCTGCAAGGGCTGGATCACCCATCCCTTGTAGTCCCCCGAGTCATTAAACAGCTGCCCCAGCAATTTGCCATCATTAGCCGTCACCTTCCCTCAACAACGGTGGCCGAACTGCTGATCCGGAGAGGTCGATTTCCAGTTCACGTCGTGCTCGCCATCGGAACCCAGCTACTGGATGCATTGGCGACACTGGAAAGTCGCAACGTGGTGCACGGTGAGATTCGACCCTGGAATGTACGACTCACCCCGAATGGAATCGCGGCACTAGTCGACACGGGGATTGAATCCATTCTCTCCCCGGAACTCACAATTCACGCCTCACTACCGCCTCGTTGTTATGATGGTGTTGCACCGGAATTAATTGGAACAGGACGACACCCCAATTCTCAAAGTGATCTGTATGCGTTAGGCTGTCTGCTCTGGGAGCTGCTGGCAGGTCGCCCGCCTTTCACAACCGGAGACCCGCTAGCCAAACTGGCGTGTCACCAGACAAAATCGATTCCCGATATTCGCAGCTGGGCACCTGAGACTCCAGCAGCAATTGCAGATGCATTGCTGAAATTCACATCATCAAATCCGGAACAACGTCCAGCGAGTATGCAACAGGCTCTACAACTTTGGCCTGGTCAATCACATACTTCGCGCAAATCATTAAAGAATTTTCATTCCTCGTTTCGCACTCAAACATCACGCTCCTCCGCTGATTCGACTCAAAGAAAAGCAGGGCGTCTGCCTCTCATCGCTGCTTTAATTTTCGTTCTCTCAGGACTGTCCCTGACACTGCTGGATGAAGGAGCACGCAGCCAGCTCCTGAAAATCACCTCACACGTTTCGTTTCAGAAACAAAATGTACCAGAGCCCCACGAATCAGCGCCGGGAACGATTCTCGATGATCCATCGTCTTCTGTGATCACCAGCAAACAATTAATCCCTCCCCCCAATGAAAAGGGGATCATCCTGTTAGATTCATTAACGCCTTATGAATCTACGAAAATCACCACAGTGGGCCCGCTCACGATCAGAGGGAGCACTGATGCTCCAGCGGTCATCCAGATTCATGATGAGGCGTTTAGTATCGTTGCGGAGCAATTGACTCTGGAAAATGTCATTTTCGTCAGTCGATCTAATAAATCAAAAGCAGCAGAGACTTCGCTGTTTCCATCCCTATTGAATGTGACAGCTCAAAGCCTCATACTCAAATCCTGTTTTTTTGCACAACTGGATGAACAACATCAATCAAGTCATAAACTCAATCGGAGTGCCATTTATTGGAAACCGATCGATGCTCAGCAACGAAATCGAAGTCAGCTCGAAATTCACAACACCATTTTTGCCGTTCCTGAACATGCCATTCATTTAACGCACGCCCCACACAGTCTTTCAATGACGAACTGCCTGAATATCACATCACGCTCGACTTTCTACTTTGAACGACCTCCGGAAATTGACCAGCAAATCAGTTTAAACCTGCGAAATCTGACCTTGAGAAACGCCGGCCCACTTCTCCTGTTTAACTGGGTCGACCAGAAAATCATTCCGGGCGTTATTCAGATTGAGACCCAAGACTGCGTCTTTGATCTGTCACAAGCAGCCCTGATCCAGGTGCTGGGCGTGAAACCCCCGGAAAACTGGCTTTCATCTGTGAATATGATTGGCGAGGGATCGGTTGCTTCGTCAGAAATCCAAATTGCCGGCTGGCAGTCAACGAGAGAACAGCCCCTGGAAGAACTGGATACCTCAACAATGCCGATTGAAGGCCTCTCCACAGGAAAGTTCAAATATGCCGCCTCACTGAGTCTTCGACCTGCTGACTCAGTGATCATTGAAGCACAAGTTCCCCGAAAATCGGCACTCCCACCCGGGATTCAAGTCGAAAAGTTCCCTGATTTCGTATCTCGCCTGCAAACTCTCAAAAACTAAGACTCTGTCGGTAATATCTCTGAGTGAACTCCTTGAAGGGAGCAGGGGGGGTTGGTAATATCTGTTTCAACCCTGTGACATTACCACTCAGTCGGTGTGCGCAGACTGATTTACCCATGATCTGAAAACGTACACACATTCAAATCTGATGCGACTATGAATATCGACCATGAGTATCGAACAGACATTTCAAGGGGCTGGACCCGCAAACATATATTAGGTCTGCAGGACCTTTCCAAAGACGAGCTCAATATCATCCTCAATCAGGCTTCGGAGTTTAAGCGGTTAGCCGCGATTGGTGAGACCAAGTTGACTCCCCTGGCTGGAACGGTGGTTGCGAATTTGTTCTTCGAACCATCAACGAGGACCCGCATCAGTTTCGCCCTGGCAGCCAAACGGTTGAGTGCTGATACCGTTGACTTTTCTTCGTCCGGCAGCAGCCTCTCCAAAGGGGAAAGCTTTGTCGATACTGCCAAAACGATCGAAGCAATGGGAGTTTCTTATGTTGTGGTCCGACACAAAACTCCCGGCGCTCCCCAGTTGTTGGCACAACATCTGGACGCAAACATTCTTAATGCCGGCGATGGGACTCACGAACACCCTACCCAGGCTCTACTCGATATTTTCACCATCCGGGAACACTTCGGCAAGATCGAAGGACTGACCGTCACTTTAGTCGGCGATATTCTGCACAGCAGAGTAGCACGCTCCAATATCTGGGGACTCAAAAAACTGGGCGCCCACGTTATCGTTTGTGGTCCGACAACATTAATCCCCAGTGAAATTTCCCGCCTGGGGGTCGAAGTTTCCAATAACCTGGATGATGTCCTCGATCGCACCAATTGCCTGAATTTACTACGAATCCAGTTTGAGCGACAACGCGGACATTTTTTCCCTTCGATCCGCGAATACGCACATTTATTCGGCATGAATAAACAACGAATCAATAAAGCAAAAGAGAATGTTCTGATTTTGGCTCCAGGCCCGATCAACCGTGGTGTCGAAATCACGCCCGACGTGGCAGATGGCCCGCATTCTGTCATTCTCGGCCAGGTCAGTAATGGTTTAATCATCCGCATGGCCTGTCTCTATCTTCTCCATCTACAGCGTACTGCTTCCTTGGGAATTCCAGGATGAAATCAATCCTCATTAAAAATGGTCGAATCATCGATCCATCACAAAATCTGGACGTGCAGGGAAACCTGCTGATTGAAGATGGTAAAATCAAAGGCCTCTGTGAAGCAACGGTCACTGCAGACGAAGTGATTGATGCGACAGGCCTGATTGTCAGCCCGGGGTTCATCGATCTTCACGTTTCTTTATGCGAACCTGGTTTTGAAGAAGATGAAACGATTGAAAGTGGCACTGCCGCCGCTCTGGCAGGTGGCGTCACTTCACTGGGTTGTTTGCCGAACACCTCTCCCGTGGTCGACGACCGTTCTTCAGCTGAATTCATTCTGCTTCAGGCAGAACGAGCCGCCAATTGTAATGTGTTTCCCCTGGGGGCGGTCACCAAAAATCATGAAGGGAAAGAGCTCGCAGAAATCGGACAACTGGTTGCAGGCAAAGCAGTTGGTTTTACCGATGCCGACCACCCGATTGAAAATGCGGAGATCATGCGCTGCGCACTGGAATACACGCGCATGTTTAAACGTCCAATCCTGAATCGCCCCCAGGTCCCCGAACTGACCGACAAAGGGCAAATGCACGAAGGGTATTACTCAACTATCCTGGGTTTGAAAGGAATCCCCGCTGCAGCAGAAGCAATTATGGTGAACCGTGACATCGCACTGGCTGAATTGACCCAGGGACGGATTCATCTGATGTGTATTTCGACACGAAACAGCGTGTCGCAAATTCGACGGGCCAAACAGGCGGGCATTCATGTGACCGCAGAT
>NZ_CALFPF010000046.1 GCF_937919775.1 uncultured Gimesia sp. | reverse complement strand
ACTTCGGCTGTGATCTGTTGCGCCAGAATATCGATGGGGGCTTCCGGCATCCGTACCGTATCCAGAATTCCCTGTTTGATCGACCGGACCAGAGCCATGCTTTCCAGTAATTCATCACGGGAGAGAGCGAAGATTCGTCCTTTGGGAACCAGGCCCAGTGAATGCCCTGAGCGCCCGATGCGCTGCAGGAAGGTGGCGATGCCGCGGGGTGAACCGATCTGGACGACCAGATCGATGTAGCCGACATCAATTCCCAGTTCGAGTGACGCGGTCGCGATAACAGCTTTCAGTTCGCCGCTTTTTAACTTCTGCTCGGTGTGATGCCGGATTTTGGCAGACAGAGAACCGTGATGGCTGCCGACAACATCTTCGCCCAGGCGTTCGGTCAACTGGTGAGTGATGCGCTCTGCCAGTCGCCGCGTATTGACAAAAATCAGAGTGCTGTGATGTGACTGAATCAGTTCGACAATCTGTTCCAGCACTTCGGCCCATTGTTCGTGAGTGCAAATCGCGCTCAGTTCGGAAGGGGGAACCTGGATCGCGATATCCAGCGTGCGGGAGTGACCGATATCGACAATGCGGCAGGTTCGTTCGGGATATTCGCTGTGAGTTTCTTTTGGTGCTTCGGCAGTGATTTCTATTTCAGGCCGGTTTCCGACCAGATATTGTGCCACGCGATCCAGAGGTTTTTGGGTGGCGGACAGACCGATCCGCTGCAGGGGATGCTCGACTAATGCTTCGAGTCGTTCCAGAGTAATTGACCAGTGTGACCCACGTTTATCCCGCAATAAGGCGTGGATTTCATCAACGATGACGGTCTCCACGGTTTTGAGCGTTTCCCGGCTTTTGGAACCGGTCAACATTAAATACAGCGATTCAGGCGTCGTCACCAGAATATGGGGAGGACGTCTGACGAGTGCGGCCCGTTTCGAAGCGGGGGTGTCACCCGTTCTCAAACCGACCCGAATGGGAGTGAATGTGTAACCTGCTTCTTCCAGAAGCTCTGAAATTTCTTCCAGAGGCACAGTCAGATTTTGATGCATGTCGTTCGACAGGGCACGCAACGGTGAGACATAGATCACGGAGATTTCATTCTCTAAATCGCCAGCCAGCGACCGTTTTACGAGGCGGTCAATCACTGAGAGAAATGCCGTTAATGTTTTTCCGCTGCCGGTCGGGGCGGAGATCAGGGTATGCTCACCACGATTAATACACGGCCAGCCTTTGAGCTGAGGATCGGTCGGACCCTGGAAGCGTTTTCGGAACCATTTTTCAATGATCGGGTGATAGCCGTAAAATGACATGAATGCCCTTTGGTCTGTTTGTTTGAATTGCCCCTTTATTGTAAGGAGTCACGGCGTAAAATTTAACCGGTTTTCTGAGATTTTATTCCGGTCCCGGACAACCGAGGCGGCTTGAAGAAAATTTGTGGTTGGGAGTTTTCTCGTTTGCAGGCGGTTTTTGCCAGAGAACGGATCGTTTTGAACATCTTTGCCAATCTGATTGTCGGTAAAGGTGGATTCTCGGTATTGGCAGTATCAGAATTGTGAAGATTGATCGAGTTAAACAAACTGGTAAAATCAAAACCTGATTTCGCTGCCGTAAATCGCCTATAATATTATAAAATGAATTGATCTGACTGGTGTAAAATGTCGTTAAAAAGAGTACACCAGTTGAACAGTGTCTGTTAATAGTATGTATATTGGCAGATTATTGAATTCTTCCTCTCACAAGTGACGGGGGGATAAACTGAAGTTTCAAGCTTTGCATTTCTCATTCTGACAACGGTGAAAGTCACATAATGAAAAAGATCAACCAGATGTTACTGGCTTTTATTCTGGGACTTTTAGTGCTCAACGGAAATTCGCATCTGCAGGCAGATCCGGCTCAGCCTGAACCTGAACAGAAACAGCCGCAGGATACGAAAAAAGCAAAAAAGGCTGAGCAGGATGAGCCCCCGAGCAAACCGGCTTTATTCATTACTATCGACAGCCCTGTTGGCGAGGTGACTTATGGTCGGGTGACTAACGCCGCACTCTCCCTGCAGAATGAAGCCGCCCAGAGTAATCAGACCGGGTATCTGATATTGAAGATTTCCCCCGGTTCGAGCCCGTTTCATCAGGTGCAGGGACTGGCAAAGTTTCTGGCGTCTTCGAAACTGTCCAATTTAAAAACGATTGCCTGGATTCCCGAAACGGTGATTGGGAATAATGTCATGCTGGCGCTGGCCTGCAACGAAATTGTGATGCACCCCGATGCAGAATTGGGAGATATTGGTTATGGCAAAGCCGTCGACCGGGATGAACGGGAATTTATTCTCTCCATGGTCGAAAAACGTCACAATACCAAGCTGAGCCGTGCCCTGGCGCTGGGAATGATGGACCCCCAGCAGGCGGTTTTGAAAATCAAAATTCAACAGGGGGAAGGGGATAACAAGCAGGTTGAGTCCCGGATTGTCACTCCCGAAGAACTCAAGCGATTACAGGATAACATGGCGGTCATTGTTGACGTCGAAACCATCAAGGAAGTGGGTTCTCTGGGGGCGTTATCCGGGAGTAAAGCACGGGCTCTGGATGTGCTGGTTCAGCAACTGGCCCATACTCGGGGAGACCTTGCAGAATTGTATGGTATTCCGCGTGAAAAATTACGCGATGATCCCACAATGGGGGAAGCACCCAAAATCATGCTGATCAAAGTTGATGGGATGATTGAGCCGATCCTGGAGACTTTTATCGAACGTCAGATCAACCGTGCCATTCATTCCGGTGCGAATATGCTGGTCTTTGAGATCGATTCGGGGGGCGGGTATTTACTGTCGGGAACTAATCTTGCCAATATGATTGCCGACCTCGATTCGCGGCATGTGAGAACGGTCGCCTATATCCCGGATCATGCGATGAGCAGCGCCGCCATTATTGCCTTGGGCTGCGATGAGATTTTCCTGAAACCCGATGCCCAGATTGGCGATGCCGGGCCGATTGAAATGAAGGAAGATGGTCAGTTCGAGCATGTACCCGAAAAGATTTTGAGCACACTGCGGGTGACATTGAAAGATCTGGCGGAGAAAAAAGGGAGGCCGGCGGCTGTCTGTGAAGCGATGTCGGATAAAGATCTGGAAATTTTCGAAGTGACGAACAGCAAAACAGGACAGCTCTGGTACATGTCAGCAGATGAAATTCATCAATCCGACGGCGAGTGGATCAAAGGGCCCGCGGTACCTGAATCTCGAAAAGCCAACCTGTTAACGGTCAACGGGGTTCGCGCTCATGACCTGAAAATCGCTGAACCTCCGGTGCGGGATGTGGATGAACTCAAACAGAGGCTGGGAATTCCCGCTGATGTCAATTTCAAGGCAGTGGGGCGAACCTGGGTGGATACGCTCGTTTATGTTTTGAATTCACCTTTGATTACCTTTTTATTATTCATCGTTGGAGCCCTGTTCATCTATCTGGAACTCTATACTTTGACAGGCCTGTTCGGAATTATGTCGGCGGTTTGTTTTGGCCTGTTTTTCTGGAGCCGCTTTCTGGGGGGAACCGCCGGGGTTCTGGAAGTGGTGCTGTTTTCGATGGGGCTGATTTGTATTCTGCTGGAAATATTCGTGATCCCCGGTTTCGGTATCTTTGGGATTTCTGGAGGGTTGCTGGTGATCTCCTCAATCATCCTGGCAAGCCAGACATTTGGCGATTTTAACACATTACGCCCCGGTTCTGATTTCACCACAATGACGAATACCATTGGAACGATGAGTGCCTCATTAATCACGGTGATTGTGCTCGCGATCATTCTTAATCGGTTTTTACCGGAATCGCGGCTGATGAGTTCGATTGTTCTGGCGCCTCCCGGCGAATATCAAAGGGCAGGGGCGCATGAAATTCAACTCGACCCGGAATTATTTGAAAAATCGAGTACTTTGCAGCTGAAAGGACTCAAACTGGCAGTCGGAATGAAAGGAGTGGTTCGTTCTGTGCTCCGACCTGCAGGGCGTGTTGAAATTGAAGGGGTCTGGGTCGATGTGATCAGCGAAGGCCCTTATATTCAGACCGGAACGGAAGTGATTGTCTCGAAAATCAGTGGTAATGAGGTGATTGTGCGGGAATTGACCTGATTTGACCGTGCTGTAAGGTTTGAATTCACCTAAGCATGTACTTGCGTATATTTCATTGTCAATCTTGGGTAAAAATTACGTAACTGGTTCAATTCAGACAGGTTTTTGTAATCGAGGTAGTGTATCCATTGAATAATCTATTCAAATTGCTACATTAAGTACCTTAAATACCCTGAAAGCTAGCGTAATAGCTTTGTTTTCTCTCGCCATTACCAGTCTCAGATAAAGTCAAGACAAGGAAAGTAGTGGCTGTCTTTGCATTGGGTTATCCCCGATCTTCTCTGTTTGTCATGTAGTTTGTTAAAAGGTTTAGGTTAGAAGAATGTCAGTCACACAGGAACGAAGAGCAGAATTGATTCAAGAGTTTCAGTCCAAAACCGGGGATACTGGATCTGCTGAAGTGCAGATTGCTGTACTTACAGAACGGATTGTCAATTTAACGGAGCATTTACGAGCAAATTCCAAGGATCACGCCAGTCGTAGAGGTTTACTACAGATGGTGAGCCGCAGACGTAGCCTGCTTGATTATTTGCACAAGAAGAATGTAGAAAGCTATAGGGAAATTCTGGATCGGTTGAACATTCGAAAATAAGTTCGTTGTTCGCTGATCTGTATCGG
>NZ_CALFPF010000045.1 GCF_937919775.1 uncultured Gimesia sp. | reverse complement strand
TGACATCGTTACCTCCATGTCCTGTGTTTGACTGCAATAAGCCGGAAAAGCATGAATTTTATTATCGGTCTTCCCCGCTTAAAGCATTAGCACGGCCCTGTGCAAAAATTACCAGACCATTCGACAGACTATCCGGTTCTGAGAATCGCCTGCCTGATCAATTTTCAACTGACTCTGTCTGAAAAGAAGCGAAAAGAATCATGATTTCTTTTTCTTTTTCGAATCTTTTTTAGCGGCTGTTTTTTTCTTGGCTTTTTTCTTTTTCTTCTCTTTCTTGACGGTTTTGTCACCAAATATTTGGTCCCATCCTTTCGAGAAATCTTCTGTCGAACCTGTATGGACCGTATACCCAGTCACTTGAGTTTCCTCCCTTTTCAAAAATACAATCGAGATGGGATCTGCCTGTCAGGCAAATTATTTATGAAAGCAGAATTTGTAGCAAGCCTAATTATTGCCTGACAACCGCGGGGAAAACCTGATCCCATCACAAATCGTCCCTTAACTCCTCTGCAAAACGAAGTGTGAGCTTCATATGAACCCGAACCGACAACCACCCTGTTACGCTGTTATTTTCACTTCCACCCAGACTGATTCGCTGGAAGGATACGCGGAAATGTCTGCCCGCATGCAGGAACTGGCTGGTCAACAGGCAGGATTTCTCGGCGTAGAGTCTTTTCGTTCACCAGCAGGAACAGGAGTGACGATCTCGTACTGGAAGGATTTATCTTCCATCCAGGC
Source organism: uncultured Gimesia sp. (assembly GCF_937919775.1). Taxonomy (GTDB): domain Bacteria; phylum Planctomycetota; class Planctomycetia; order Planctomycetales; family Planctomycetaceae; genus Gimesia. The sequence goes on along the minus strand of NZ_CALFPF010000045.1, from coordinate 3,901 downwards.
CTGGCGAGAAAACCCGGAACACCAGACCGCACAACAACTTGGAAAGCAACAGTGGTACCAGGACTTTACGATCGAAGTGGCGAAAATCGAGACCGCATGCCACTTTTCCAAAGACGAATCATAGACGGTTGAGAAGCCCTACTCCCCCTCAGGCAGAACCGGCGATTCTTTCTTCGGCTCTTTGTCTGCTGGTTTTTCTTTGTCCTGCTCCTTGGCCAGTTTCTCCTGTTTTTTCAGTTTCTGCATTTCATTGTCTGACTTTTTCGATTTTTCCAACTGGAAATAGGATTTTCCAATCGTTCTGGGAAACTCATTATTAGAAAGCTGCGTGTCCGCGGTTTCCCGATGGGGGTCGAGCGTCAGACTTTTTAAAGGCTTGTCGGTCAGAATCAGTTTAGAGACACTCACATTATTCAAGCGCCAGATCTCTGCGGGAATACGCAGCATGTGGGTCGTGCCGTCGTCTAACGTCAGCTTTAAAATCACCGGCATCACAAGACCGCCATGATTTTTCAAATCGACCAGATAAAAATATTTCTGCGTCTCAAGCAGTTTCTTTTCTTCCACGTTCAACTCTTTGAGATGCGTTTCGAACTTCTTTCGATCTGCATCAGTCACATCCAGATCGTCAAACTCGTTGTAAAAATCCTTTAGCTCCGGGAACTGATCGGTTCGCTTCGAAAGTTTCTGATTGCGAATTTTGGAAAGTGACTCCGGTTCTTCTGCTTTGTCCTTTTTACGACGGACTTTATCAACGTAGGGATCTCCGGTTTCCAACAGATACTGTTTGACATTCTCAACGGCGATATCAGTATGATCGGTGGTGTAGAACCAGCCTCTCCAGAACCAGTCCAGATCCACGCCGGACGCATCTTCCATCGTGCGGAAAAAATCTGCCGGCGTAGGCCGTTTGAACATCCACCGCCGGGAATATTCTTTGAAAGCGTAGTCGAACAACTCCCTGCCCAGCACGGTTTCGCGCAGCACATTCAATGCGGTGGCCGGTTTACCATAGGCGTTATTGCCGAACTGCAAAATCGATTCGGAATTGGTCATGATGGGAACCTGATAATCGCCTTTCATATATCCCACAATATCGCGCGGCTCGCCACGGCGTGAAGGATAATCGGGCTCCCACTCCTGTTCCGTCAGAAATTGCAGGAACGTGGTGAGGCCTTCATCCATCCACGTCCATTGACGCTCGTCGCTGTTCACAATCATCGGGAAATAATTATGTCCCACTTCGTGAATAATGACCGAGATCAATCCATACTTGGTCCGTTTGGAATAGGTGCCGTCTTTTTCCGGTCGGGGCCCGTTGAAACAGATCATCGGGTATTCCATGCCCCCCACAGGACCATTCACGGAAATCGCCACCGGATACGGATAAGGAAACGTGTATTTCGAAAAGACATTCAATGTATGAATGATGGCATGCGTGGAATATTTACTCCATAGCGGCTCCCCTTCCTTCGGGTAAAACGACATCGCCATCACGGGCTGGCCTTCGACCTTGTGCCCCTGCGCGTCCCAGATAAATTTACGCGAACTGGCAAACGCGAAGTCTCGCACCCGGTCCGCTTTAAAGACCCAGGTCTGTTTGCCTTTCGGCTGGGAAGCTTCATTCTTTTTTGCTTCCTCGGGAGTCACAATGAACATCGGTTTTTTCGCAGTTTCCGCCTGTTTGAGACGTTTCTGCTGTTCTGCGGTGAGCACTTTCTCGGGATTCTGCAAACGGCCCGTCGCCGCCACGATATGATCGTCGGGGACGGTAATCCGGGTCAGATAATTTCCGAACTCAAGTGTAAATTCGCCGCGTCCCAGAAACTGTTTGTGCTGCCAGCCGGTATTGTCCGTGTAAGCCACCATCCGCGGAAACCAGTGGGCGATTTCATAGAGAAAATTCTTATCCTCTTCAAAGTATTCAAAACCGGTTCGCGCCGGTCTGCTTTTGGAATCATTGATCAGATAACTCCAGTCGACTGAGAACTGCGTGCTCGCGCCACTTGCCAGAGGCTGAGGCAGATCAATCCGCATCATGGTTTTGATGATCGTATAAGGCAGCGGTTCCCCTTTCGCATCGCGGACCGCCTGAATTTTCATACTGCCGTCAAACGACTCTTTCGCCAGCAATTGCTGCATCGATTGATAACCGACTTTTCCGAGGGGAGAACTGGTGTCCGTGCGGTGTGCGTCCGAATCGAAGGACAGAATATTGGTATCCAGCTGTAACCAGAGATAACTCAGCGTATCGGGACTGTGATTGGTATAAGTGATCTTCTCCGAGCCGATAATTTTCTGCAGCTTATCATCCAGCTCCACATCGATTTCATAATCGGCCTGCTGCTGCCAGTATTTTTCTCCGGGCGCCCCGGAAGCGGTTCGAAACCCGTTGGGCGTCGGCAGGACTTCGTCCAACTGACGAAATTTATCTTCCTGCTTGAATTTCCCATTGCTGACAGCCTGGCCGTAAACGGATGGCACGGAGATCCACAACATCACCAGAGTAATCAATCCTGCAAACGGGATCGCTCGTTCAAGAGCATAGAAGTTCGTTTTCCTGGAATTCATAACGGTTCGTTTTCTTTAAAAACGCATTCAAAAATTGTCACTGAGGCGCAAAATAATGATCACTGGCCCATTCTAACCGGTTTGTGACGGGAAAGGGCAAGTGATTTCCTGTGGACAGATAAACTTTCCCCACGATGTCTTACGTCGCAAAATTCGATTTAACGGGTAAGGATTTGCAGGATTCCTTCCCAGGGCTGCATATAAGTGAGAAACGGAAGTCCATCTACCGTCGCTTCCCGGAGTTTCGTCACACCATCGACGGCGTTGGCCTCACGCACCATTGCCTCAAGCACTTGTTGCTGTTCGTCCCGCTGCCAGGCAAACAGTACGTCGGTCTGCTGATGTAATAGTGCGACCGCAGCAGCCAGCGCCGCAGCACCCCAGTTGCTGGTACCCGCCACGATGTTCCAGTCGGTGGCGATCCGGCAGGGAATCAGCGCGGAATACTCAGAGGCGATTCTGCGATCCAGTTCTTCCCAGGAAATGGCTCCCATGCCAATTTCGTTTCCGCCATCACCCACGCCAATCGTTTGGGCATCCGGGAAAAATTCAGGTAGTCTTTCAAACAGTTGATGCAGAGGGGGGGTAAACGCATCAATGATTTCTCCCCGCATATTATGACAGCGATCATAATGTTCCTGAGATACTTTCTGATGAAACGCAGCGTCGCCGACCTCCGATGACCTTTGCTGTCGCTGCCAGGAGTCCGGGGTGTGGCTCGGTCCTACACGTTCGATGGAAATCAGGTGACTCAAACTCTGTCGGCTGAAGAACGATTCCACCCAGTCTTCCTGACCGTTTGACAGAACCTCGAATTGCGAAGCGGGATAAGCAGAAGCATCGACGGCGGCTGAAACCACCGGAGCACACAACTCATCGGTAACCACTGATGTATTGATGCCGCAAGCTTCCAGAACGAGGGCCAGCAGAACGGCTCCCGGAGGACCATCGGTTTCTGCCGCCGGTATCTCAGCGGAAGGAACGTAAAAGCCTGTGGTAATCACAACTTGGGAAGAATTCTGCGTTAACGCGATTGCCGCATTCAGTAAATGGTCATGGCAGAGAGGTCCAAACCGGGCTTCTGAGTCAATTAACCCCCGTTTCCCCGGATCTCTACGAATCAGGCGATCAAATTCTCGAATGATGTCTGTATCTGAGTTGCCCATTCAAACCTGTTCACTTCCACGGGCGTGCGGAATATCAAAATGAGAGAGCAATGCACTTAAAGGATGTCAAAGTCGAAACAGGGATGAATCGGAAAATCGCAGTGGAACTCTCTATTTGAGCAGTTTACTCTGGTTTGTAATGAAACAACAGGCTGTGCCGATTG
>NZ_CALFPF010000044.1 GCF_937919775.1 uncultured Gimesia sp. | reverse complement strand
AGACATTGCTACTGATGTACCTGCCGTGTGGTAGAGTCCAAATGGTTGCATTATCAGAACACCACGCTTAGTAAGCAGATATAAGGAAGTCCGAAGATGATCAAAAAGAGTCCGAACCCACTGTTGTCCTGTTGTCTGTTTGTAATCTTGCTGACGGGGTGTGCGCAAAATCAGCCCGTTGCCACCAAGGCCACGGACGACAAAAACTCGGAAATCGAGGTGGATGTCAAACCGCTGGTGAATCGCGTTTTAACACAGGCAGAACAGAACGCACTGACGCCGGACCAGGTGTTGACGCTGCTCAAAGAGGGGAATCAACGCTTCGTCGCGGGAACACTGACGGCGCGCGACCATTCCAAACTGGTGCGTGAAGCAGCGCTCGGGCAGTATCCTAAAGCGGTTGTGCTTTCCTGTCTCGATTCGCGGGTTCCGGTGGAGGATGTCTTCGATCGCGGCATCGGCGATATCTTTGTTGCCCGCGTCGCCGGTAACTTTGAAAACACCGATATTCTGGGCAGTATGGAGTACGCCTGCAAAGTCGCCGGTTCCAAACTGGTTTTCGTCCTGGGCCACGAGCGCTGTGGTGCCGTGAATGCTGCGATTGACGGCGTCGAACTGGGTAACATCACCGCGATGCTGGCCAATATCAAACCGGCCGTCGATCACTTTAAAGATTACAAAGGTGAGAAAACAAGCACGAATCGCGAGTTCGTCAAGATGGTCACTGCGCAGAACGTCCTGGGCACCATCGATCGCATCAGAATCAACAGCCCGATTTTGAAAGAGATGGAACAGAAGGGGGAGATCAAAATCGTAGGCGGCATTTACAATATGCAGACCGGTGAAATCAGTATGCTGGAAGAATAATAGTTGACTTTGTGAGCCTGAAACTTGATGGCGATAGTGAGGGGCTCACGTCGTTCATGATTCAAACTGCAAAAACGTTTGTTAAACGGGATTCCACGATTCATATGGGGTCGTGGAATCTCAAACAGACGAGAGCAGTCAATGAGTGACAGGCTGCATCAATGACAGAGTGAACTGGAAATACGAGTCGACTGAGTTTTTGACCTTACGGCATCACTCTCTCCACTCAACGTCCTTCTCATCCTCAATTTCGCCGACGATTTCCTCCAGCACGTCTTCCAGTGTCACAATGCCGATTGTCTGGTTCGTTTGCTGCACGACGGCCAGATGCTGGTGACGTGTGCGGAACTCCAGCAACAGTTCGTCGGCATGCCTTTCGGCGCTGACGACAAACGGTGCGTGCATGATTGAAGTGATCGACGTCTCTCCCTCACCATCAGCGAGCAACCTCAAGACATCGCGGGTGAGCAGCATGCCTGGAACATCGTCGGGCGATGGTCCGAAGACAGGGTAGCGCGAAAACTCCTTTGTGCGAATGATCTCTGCCGCTTCGCTGACCGTGGCCGATACAGGAATCGAGATCACCTTTTCCAGCGGTGTCATGATGGCTTGAACCGTCCGATCGTTGAGGCGAAACGTGCGGAAGATCATGTGACCTTCGGTCGGTTCTATGTGGCCCCCCTTTCGCCCCAGTTTGACGAGCGCACGAATCTGCGTTTCCGTTCCGATTCTCCTTTGTCCCCGCATCATGGTGTCGGAAAACCAGGCGAGCGCCGCGCTGAGCGGATAGATGACGAACCCCAGGGCGCGAATCACGGGGGCTGCCCAGCGAGCCAGTTGCGGCGCGTAATGCGATCCCAGCGCCTTGGGAATCACCTCCGAGAAAACAATCGTGCCGAGCATGAGCACAATCGTGACGGGAACCAGGGACCTTGGTCCGTAAAGTCCGAATGCCTGCTGGCTGACGAGAATCGGTCCGAGCACATTGATCAGGTTGGTGAGAATCACAATCACCGCCAGTGAACGCGTCAGTTCCTGTTTCACTTCGCGCAGCCGTCGCGCTCCCTGTTTTCCGTGTTGAATCAGTTCATCGATCTCCGGGTGAGAAACGCTCAGGACTGCTGCGTCGACCGCAGCCATCAGACCGGATAAAGCGACAAAAACGATGATGGAACCTAGCAGCCAAACCATGAACTCACTTCCCATGCAAGAAGAATCTGCGAAGAAATTATTCCTGCGTCGAATATGTCACAAATGCGACCGCATTGCAACGTCTTCAACGAAGCAGGTTTCCGCACCGAATGGAATCGCCATTCATGACTTCCGGGCGCAGCAACTCGCCCCCGCGAGTGCACACCCTTATCAGGTCAGTATCTGTCGCATGTGATCATCGGGAAGTCTGCTACCTGAGTTCCTGGGCCAGGCCGATGAGAATTCCTTCGGGACCCCGGATGTAGCAGAGTCGGTACATGTCATCATACTGGACCACTTTGTCGACGAGCTCCGCGCCGCATTTGACGAGTCGGGCGAGCGTATCGTCGATGTCTTCCACGGCGAACATGACGCGCAGGTAACCGAGGGCGTTCACGGGAGCGGTACGGTGATCGGCGACGACAGGCGGGGCGAGGAATCGGGAGAGCTCGAGACGGCTGTGACCATCCGGCGTGCGCAGCATGGCGATCTCGACGCGCATATTGCGCAATCCCGTGACGCCATCTGCCCAGTCTCCTTCGACAGGGACGCGTCCCTCGAGCGTGAGCCCCAGTTCGGTGAAAAATTCAATGGCAGCATCGAGATCTTCAACCACGATGCCGACGTTGTCCATGCGCTTGACCGTCATAATATCTCCTGACCTCGGCCGTAACCGGGCGCCTGACTATTGATAGACAGATTTTAGTACTATTTCAATTGAATAGTGGATCAGTTTAGTATTTAGCAACCCGTAAGTCAGTTTTCAAGTTTACATTTTTCAGGGAAGACCGGGTAGATATTCGATGGTCTGGGCGATGTGTATTTCGTCGAAATTCATACTCGCTCTCTTTATGGATGACGACCAGAATCATCGGGTTGTGTTGAATGAAGTTGATTTCAGAAGCGAGTCCGGCCTGTGACTCTCTTCATGTGTAGCGCTTTGGCATGTTTCCTTTAATTACCTTTGTCGCCATTCTTCCATGCAACGATCATATTCTGGTTTTTTTAACCGTATTAAATCGATAGCCTTTTCGAGTGAATCGACACAGTATTCATCGAAGTCGTCAGGAGAAAGGGAGCGGAGTGCTTCTCGGCATTTATCACTGACGATAATGGCCAATGGTTTGTGACATCTTGTATGCCCTGACCATCCAATATCGTATACCCACTCCATATTGTCACCCCATTGGTAGCTGAGGTCGCTGAAGTCAAGAATCATGCATTCCGTGTACCATGCTCGCTGTACCGCTTCCATAATTGCCACAATGAATGTCGCGTCTGGGGCACCAACGGAACCATTGCGATACTGCCCAGAGAATGAGACGTGCACAAATTCCGGTGATGAGTATTGTTGGTGTGGTGGCAGTGAAACTGAGTATGTGATGGCACTCAAAGATTCAAAGCTGACCGAATTGAGTTTCATTAATCTCGACCTTCTTTGAAGCAAAATGACTCTCTATGATCCAGTGGCAGTGACGGTCCATGATCAAGGCATCTGATTTCGTCGTTCCAGTTAAATACTTTCTTATTTACTGTTTCGTGCGCGAAGAATGCGTTTCTCAGTTTGCTCGTTATCGGGTCTAAAACAGTGAAGTTCACTGTCTGGACCGTCTATATATAGTCGTCCACACTCGAAGCATTGCCACATTGTCCGTATTGGTGAATATAGAATTCTTCTCGACACCATATACGCATCCTGAACGGATAACTCGCCAGATGCTACGCGGTCTATGACTTCGTCATCAAGTCCATCCATCACACCATAGATATCCTGGTCAGGAATGAGGTGCGCTTTGTGGGAGATATAGTCGGACGTGTCAGATATTTGCTCACCGCAATGGCAGTTGATCTTCATGAAGTCACCAGGTAAAAAACCAGCACTTTATATCGATTAAGATTTTGTCTCAATCTACCAGTTAATAGGTATCTTATCAATTGGCGCTCCATAAATCACATTGCTAGTTTCGACTTTTCACGTACATCCGAGCAGCGATTTAACAGTCCGTTTCGTCACTCAGGAAATTTGGTCCCTCACATGAAAAGCGGAAGCTTTCTGAGTGCAATGTTTTTGTAAAGAATGTTACAATATCGTCAGGATAGGTACTTGTGACTTATTGAATTGAAATAATTAAACTGAAACTGACCGCAACAAGTCCAGACATCAAGGAGTTGACCATGCTCACATCGGATTCACTGTCTCGTCGCCATTTTATGCTGTTCGCGGCAGCCGCTGCTGCTTCTTCTCCGTTTCTTGCTCAGGGAGCAGAGAGTCAGGAGGGCTATCTCAAAGGCCGCCTGTATAAGACGTTGAAGATCGGGATGGTTCGAACGGGTAAGACGCTGGAAGAAAAATTTGCGATCGCGAAAGAAGCCGGGTTCGACGGGATCGAATTGAATACGCCGGGCATCGACGTTGAAGAAGTGCGTGCCGCCATCAAAGCGACCGGACTTCCCGTAGACGGTTCGGTCAACTCCAGCCACTGGCAGGTGCGCCATACCGATGCCGATCCCGCAGTGCGTGCGAAAGCCCTGGAGAGTCTGAAAGAAGCGCTGCGCCAGACACATGCGGTCGGCGGAAACACGGTGCTGCTGGTCGTGGGCAAGGGGAGCGACGGCCCCGAAGAAGAAATCTGGAAACGATCGGTCGAAAATATCTCAAAGGCAATTCCCCTGGCGGCGGAACTCGGAGTCCCCATCGCTGTTGAAAATGTCTGGAATCAGTTCTGCTACGATCACGAAGGTGACCACAATCAGACCGCGGACAAGTTCGTGAAATACATCGACGAATTCAATTCCCCCTGGGTCGGCATGCAGTTTGATATTGGAAATCACTGGAAGTATGGCAGCATGGGGGACTGGATTCGGCAGCTCAACAAACGGATCATCAAGCTGGACCTGAAAGGTTTCTCGCGCGAGATGGGCAAGTTCACCAAGATCGGCGAAGGCGATCTGGACTGGGCCGACGTCCGCAAAGCGCTGGCCGAAATCAAATACGCCGGCTGGGCGGCAGCAGAAGTCTCCGGCGGCGATCTGGAGCGTCTGAAAGAAGTCTCAGCGAACATGGACCGCGTGTTTGGTTTGACCTCGCAGTCTTAATGCAGATGGCACAATCGCATTGCGGCACAGGACCGATTTTTCTGTGCCGCAATATGACTGTTTTCTTTGGTCTCTGCAAAAACTAGATTATTTCTTCATTGCTCTGAATCAATTGAACCAAGTATTTGATTGGCATACACAACGAGTCGCTCTCGCATTCCTTTGACGATCAGTCCGCGGAAGTCACCGGTCTCGTCACCAGGCCAATCAAGAGGCAAGCCGCTTCGAT
>NZ_CALFPF010000043.1 GCF_937919775.1 uncultured Gimesia sp. | reverse complement strand
CAATCAGCATGTTTTACAGTTGATTGCGTGTGCCTTCATTTGGATCGATGATTGATAATCGAACTACTCCACTCATTTGATAATCACTTATTTTTAAGGTTAAACAATCGCAACTTACTCTTTACTATTATCGAATTTGATCATTCAGATTTTTAAAATAATTCGATTATTCCCCCGGGCCGATCAAACCAGGACTCCCTTTGGGAGGCGGACCTAAACTGCCGGGAGCCTTGCTCTGCTCCGTGCCGGATAAGTTCTGTTTTGGTTTCCATTGGCTGGTTGGCGGATTTGTCAAATCGGGCACTTTTGTACCAGCGGGCGTCTTCGGAGCAGCCTGCTTCAATTTCTGTTGTTCCTGCAACATTTTCACATTTTCTGGTGATAAAGAGGGTTTCTGAATCAGTTCAGAGTGAATGGTAGGTGCTGCTGGTGCAGGCGGCATTTGCGAAGCAGAAGTGGGGGGCAGAATATTCTCTGAGTGCATCATCGATTCCGGACTGATGGGGCCTGGAACAGAATAGCGGCATTCAGGGCAGTCGCTGCCATAACTGGGCACTTCAAGCACGCCATCCATATACAATTCCCGATCGGTAGGAGTTGCAGTGAATAAACCGGGGCCTCCTTCCGGAACCTGACCCGACTTCAGCGGAGAAACTAATTCCGGTGTCACCATGATGACCAATTCTGTTTCGCCTTCCGTATATCTGACTCTGCGGAAGGCTGCGCCCACGACGGGCAGCTCTCCCAGGAAAGGGGTTTTGGAAGTCTCAGCCGTTTTGCGGCTGGAAATCAGCCCGGCAATCACCATCGTTTCCCCAAAATTCATTTCGACCGCGGTATTGGCACGACGCACGGTTAACCCGGGGACTGTGGTCCCCGCAACCTGCACTGCATTGGAAAAGTCTCTTTCACTCACTTCAGGCTGCACTTCCAACCGTAAACGGCCATTGCCCAGTACAATCGGAACGGCTTCCATTCTGACACCGAATTCACGCCATTCAATCGTCACGGTTCCCAGACTCTGTGGTACGAGAATCGGGAATTCACCCCCCGAAAGCAGGTTCGCAGGGCGCCCGCTGGTCGTGACCAGTTCCGGTTCCGCCAGAATCTTCAACAGGGCTTCCTTCTTTAACGCTTCAATGAATGCCTGAAAAATATTCGAACTGTCCACGAGGCCAAAACCCAGTGAAGTTCCGCTGATCAGATTCTGTGATGCAGACAGTGCAGGGGGGCCACCAAAAGGAACCGTAATTCCCGTAATCGGAACCAGAGTTCCCGGTGTACTATAGATATAGGATGATTGATTCAGAAACAGCCAGTTCACACCCAACTGTCGAATTTTGGAGCGCTGGACTTCCATGATTTTCACTTTGAGCAGCACCTGCTGCACTCCGGCCAGCTTCATCTGGTTCAGCACACCATTGGGAAAGAACTGTTCCGCAATTTCGACCATTTCGGTAATCGCTTCCGGCTCTGTGACCCAGCCGCGCAAGACGACAGAATCCTGTACCTTGATCGCGTTCACGGAGGAGCGGGGAAACAATTCGCGGAGATAGGCCTGTAAATGGCGTGCATCGCCGCTCACGAAAGTTTCTACGGTGTAAACTTTTTTGTTTTCATCGGTGATCACCAGAGTCGTCACGCCGGGCACCAAAGCCTGCACGCGGATCTCGTTGGGAGTCAAAGCAGTTACACCCAGTACCGTCGGGTCGAATCCATCGACGCGTTTGATTTTACCGGGGAACTGAAGAATCTTGGAGAACTTTTCCGTGATTTCCAGCTTCATACTGTCAGCGGTCACCTGTACGACCGGCTCGCTTGCTCCCGCAGGAACAGGCTGCTCTTCCTGCGAATACCCATTTACATTGATGAGACTGCACATCAATGCGAATAACAAAGGAAGACGATTCATTCTTAAATGTTTTTTTAAGGCCAGCATCCGTGCCCCTTACTTTTTTTAACAGTTGAGCTATCTAAATCAGGTAAAACCCGGACTTCAAATCACTTTTAAACAAACAGCACCACGTCCAGATCAGGACACGTTTCCCTGTCTTTCAAATCAACCCCCTGCAGCCGGTGCAGGGGAGTGATCAGATCAGTTGATTTTCTCTTTTTGTTTATTCGTAAAGACTTCCCATAAATCTTTCAAAGCCGCTTTTTGATCTTCCAGTTCTTCTTCCAGAAGTTCTACTTCCTGGATAATCTTTTCTTCTCCGGAATAGATTTCGATCTGCCACATCTTCTTGACTTCTTCTTCTACTTCCGCCTCGGCAGAGGTCATCTGTGTAGGCTGCTGTTCTTCATCCAGAAACTTTTTGGCTGACGTCGATTCGCTGGCTTTTTTGACCAGTTTGGGAGAGTTCTCCTGTTTCACATCACCCTGTTTACTTTCATCATCCTTCAGATATTCGCTGCCATCAATCGAAAACACTTCAGCCAGTTCATCATCGTCAAACTGCACGTCCTCTGTATCCGCAGTATCTGAAGCAGCCCTTAAAGCGAGGTGAACTTCCCCTTTTTTCTCCGCAAGTTTCAGCATCGCTCCTTCTTTGGGAGAAAGTAACAATGAAATATTTTTTGATTTTATCTGATTTGTGTCGCTTCCGCCGGCATCGGTCAGACTGTCGGTTGCAAAGATTTTCACTCTTTCCAGAATCACTTTCGTGATGGTCGACATGCCCCCCTGCGGTTTCCGTGCTGTGAACGTAACATAAACATCTACAAAGTCGCCCGGCAGAATTAACCCACTGTGTGTTTTGGTCATATCCACCGATGTCGTAAAGACCCGTTTTCCGTCAGGAATTTCTACTGATGCTCCACGCACCCCTTGCTCGCTGAGTTTCGCTTTCATCACGATTTCACCAGGTACGGCCC
>NZ_CALFPF010000042.1 GCF_937919775.1 uncultured Gimesia sp. | reverse complement strand
CATCGAGCGCGACCTTGATGATGTTTTCGGTGCCGATTCCCAGGATACCGGCGGAACGGGTCACGCTGTAATGCGCGTCGCTGGAGACCAGCAGGACCGGCGTTGATTCCAATTGTGCCTGTGATCCCTGAGCCCAGATCTCCGGGCAGATCAGATTGCGCGCCGCCAGGAGTCCGGTCAGGTTTGCCAGCGAACCGCCGTGCGTGACCAGTCCCGCAAAGTGGCCTGGTGTGAAACCGATCTCCTTGCCGATCGTCTGGATTAACGCCAGTTCGACCGCCGTTGCCCAGGGGCCCATTTCATAAACGGCCATGACCTGGTTCGTCACGGAAGTGACCGCGTCAAACAGTCCGGCCAGCGGAATAGAGGCGGGAACCTGATGCCCGATATAGCGGGGATTATGTAAATTGTGGCCTTTATTCAGCATTAACTGCACGAGCTGCCGGAATTCTTGAACCCGGTGTTCGAGTGAGAGGTCGGATGATACTGCACTGGCATCTTCTGCACTGGCATCTTCTGCAGGGGGGACTTCTTCAGCGGGGTGCTGCTGCAACTGCTGTAATGCAGACTGAATGTTCTCGACGGGAGGGTTCCAGTTTAAAACGTTGCTGTCTTGATTCTGCAGTGAGCGCGCGTGTTCTGTCAGTAGTTCCGACAACGCCAGGCCGGCAGCAGATAATAAATCGGGAGAGTAAGCAGCTTGAATTCGTGTTCGCGCTGAATCGAGTTCTGAGTCTGTGGTTGTCATGGGATGTTTCTGTTACCTGCGAAAAGGAGAGGCAGCTCAGCAGGCGAAAGTGTGTTGAGCGTCTGGTTATTGTATCTGCTTTCAAAACACGAAATACGTGTACGTGCGGCCATTTTTATTGAGATTGCTAAGCAAGAGAGCCGTTTCAAGGAATGGCAGCGATCTCTTTTACAGAGGCTTTAAAATCGAAATGGTTCGGCGTTCATTTCGTAACCCGGATGCATGCAGATATTCATCAGCAGGCCGAGGGCCAGGCAGGTACTCAGCATGCTGGTGCCGCCGTAGCTCATTAAGGGCAGAGTCATACCGGTGATGGGCATCAGGCCGACGGTCATGCCGGTATTAATAATGGTCTGTGAGGCGAGCAGGGTCACAATGCCGACTGCGACGAGCCTGCCGAATGGTTCGCGGGTCGCAGTGGCGATCTGTAAGCCCCGGATGAACAAAAACGAAAAGACAAGCAGGGCAAACAGGCAGCCCACAATCCCAAAGCGTTCGCCGACGAGGCAAAAGATAAAGTCGGTGCGTCCTGCGGGGAGATGGTAGGCGGCTGGATCATCAACGGGCATGCCTGCGATTTCACTCCCCCAGACGCCCCCCAACGCGAGCATCTGTTTCGACTGGTAAAGATGGTAACCGTCCCCTTTGGGGAGTTCTCCCCCATCCTGTTGCGTGAATAACGCCACGATTCTCGATTTTTGTTCCGGGTTCATTTCCAGCCACAGTAGAGGCAACGTGCAGATGCCCAGCAGCACCACAGCGACCAGATGTCGCGGTCGCGCGCCGGCGGAAAACAGCATTGCAAATAGAATCGGAAAGAACAGCAGCGAAGTTCCCAGATCGGGCTCGCGCAAAATCAGGAAGACGGGAATGCAGGTTAAAATAAAGGGTACGATCAGACCGGGAATGCGTCTATAATTATTACGGTACATCAGATAATGTGCCAGCGCCAGAATGTAAGTGATCTTGGCCAGTTCTGATGGTTGAAATTTGAAAAATCCCAACGGAATCCAGCGACGAGACCCATTGACGGCGGGAATAAAAAAGACGGCGACCAGAAAGAGCAGCGTTCCCAGAAACAGCGGATAACTGATGCCACGCAAGTTACGGTAGGGAACCAGCATCGTGCCGCACAGTGCCAGCAGAGAGACGAAAATCCAGATACATTGCCTTTGAAAATATTGTCCCTGGCCTGCGAGTTCGTCACCGCGCGCAATTCCCGCCAGACCGCATCCCATCAGGATCAGAATACAGCAGAGAATGGACCAGGGAATTCTGTGAAAACCTGAGTGTATCATACTTGCAACTTAAGGACTTTCATTGAGAAACTTCAGAGGGTTTTGTAACGGAAAATCAGATTTTGGGAAAGAGAAATCTTTTTTATGAACTTCCTGAGTGCTGTTTTCCTTTACCGGTGTCAAACGGAGGGAAATCAGCTATCCTGTGGCTGCAGGAAACCAACGACAATCGTATTTCGAATCCAATTCCATGTTTCATACATTAAGAAAAGTCTGTTCCCAATA
>NZ_CALFPF010000041.1 GCF_937919775.1 uncultured Gimesia sp. | reverse complement strand
ACATTACCAGTCTCCCGACCTCAAAGTGGATCGAAAGAGTGATGATTCTCCGGTCACGATCGCGGATCGCGGTGCAGAAGAAATCTTAAGGGCCGAAATTACCCTGGCTTTTCCAGAAGACAGTATTCTGGGCGAAGAATTTCCAGCCGTTGAAGGGACTAACGATTTCAAATGGATTCTTGACCCTATTGATGGCACGAAACCGTACACACAGGGCGTTCCTTTATTTGGAACTCTCCTGGGCTTGGAAGAAAACGGCAAACTCGTCATGGGCGTCTGTCGCTTCCCGGCTTTAGACGAAGTGGTTTATGCCATTAAAGGAGAAGGGGCCTGGTGGAAAATCAGAGACCAGGAACCGCGTCGGGCTAGGGTTTCCGATAAATCGCAACTCTCCGAATCCGTGTTTTGTACAACGACCATGACTCGCTGGGAAACAATTGGGAAACAAAAGGCATATGAGTATCTGTGCCGTAACTCCTATCTGGCGCGCGGCTGGGGAGACTGTTATGGGCATATGCTGGTCGCCACCGGAAGAGCCGAGGTCATGATCGACCCTGTTTTGAGCCCCTGGGATGCTGCAGCACTGGTCCCGATTCTTGAAGAAGCAGGTGGACACTGGATCGACTTCGCCGGGAATCCTTCGATTTACACCGGAAACGGTATGGCTGTGAATGCTGCGTTAAAGGATGAAGTGCTGCGGATCGTTTCAGAGTAAAACCAAGTGTTTCTGCCTGCAGTAATCTGATTTTGAAGTCCCATTGATCTCGTTCACCATTCTTTGCTACGATCTCAGGCAGAAGGATCTCGCCTCACATATTCCAGAATTGTACCGCAACTTCAGGGAAGAAAAGTATGGCCGGTTACAAGGAACATATCAGTGTCAGTGGATTACTGGGAATCGGGTACGGTTCGATTGCCAGTGTTTTCTTCGGATTCACCCCCACGCAGGGTATCCTCGCCGGCGTATTGACCTGGATCGGTGGAATGTTACCTGACCTCGATTCCGAAACCGGCCGTCCGATTAAGGAACTCTTCAGTCTGACGGCGGCTGTCGCTTCGTTTGTTGCGATGCGGTGTATGTTTCGAAAAGGCGCTGATCCTGACGCAGCGATTCTGATGGCGGTCGTCACATATGCGGCTGTCCGGTATGGTGGATCAGCCGTATTGGGTAAATTTGCAGTTCATCGCGGCATGTTTCACAGTCTGCCCGCGTTGATCATTGCCGGCGAGTCCGTTTTCCTCGCCTATTTCAGTGATTCATATGCCGTCAAATTTCTCATGGCCGGCGGAATCTCATTAGGTTTTCTCTCCCATCTTATTCTGGATGAGGTCTACAGCGTGGAACGTAAGGGAGTTCTCATCCGACTGAAAAAATCCTCTGGCAGCGCACTCAAATGGTTTGGCAAAGGCCTGTTTGGAAATGCGGTTGCCTATGCGATTCTATTGACCCTGACCTATATCACTCTGGTTGATTCCGGTGTTCTGATACCGCCCCAACAAGCCACTCCCACACAAGAAACGAGCCCCATCCGACACGCCTCTCCCTTTGATACAATTTATCGATAATGAAATGGGGGAGCGGCAAAACTAAATAGAAACATATCCTGCTGCTGCCTATAATGAATTTTAGATGCAGGATTTGATTATAAGAAACGACGCCCCCACTTGATCGTAATTTCAGGGATAGAGGTATATGAAAATCGCTGGCGTACAGATGAATGTCGCTCTGATGGCAAAAGAAGCGAATCTGAGTCACATCATTAAAAAAATGCATGAGACGGCTTCCGCAGGTGCTCAGCTTACCGTTTTCCCGGAATGTGCTTTAACCGGTTATTGTTTTGCCAGTCTCGAAGAAGCCATTCCCTATGCAGAACCGATTCCGGGCCCTTCTACTGAAAGGCTGCAACAGGTCTGCCGCGAATTGAATCATTCCGTTGTCGTCGGCATGCTCGAACTGGCAGAGCAGGGTGTTTATAACGTAGCCGTTCTGATTACACCTGAAGGCGTCCTGGGAAGTTATCGAAAAATCCATTTACCTTTTCTGGGAGTCGATCGATTCGCCACGCCCGGCGATCGTGAATTTGCAGTCTACTCTCACCCGGCAGCAAACATCGGACTTAATATCTGCTACGACAGTGCTTTTCCGGAATCATCACGCAGCATGACTCTGCAGGGTGCAGATTTGATCGTCCTTCCGACCAACTGGCCTTCGGGAGCAGAATGCGTGGCAGAGCACGTAATCAATGTGCGTGCGATGGAAAATGGAATTTATTATTGTGCCATCAACCGAGTTGGACTGGAACGCGGTTTTCAGTTCATCGGAAAAAGCAGTATCTGTGCTCCTTCCGGCGAGACGTTAGCCTGCGCTTCCGGCACCGAAGAAAAAATCCTGTATGCCACGATTGCCCCTGCGGTTGCCCGCAACAAACGCGTGGATCGCATCCCGGATCAACATGTCATCGATCGACTGGCAGACCGGCGCCCTGAAATGTACGGAAAAATCGTTGAACCGCATGGATTGCAGCCTCCACATCGAAACTGATCAAGTCTGAAATTCAAGCTTTCTCTCTTCTCCCCTGGATTTTGAGGGAAAATGCCAACGGCCATTCACAATAAAATCTTTATTGGCACAATCTATGCTATTTCTGTGAGAATGCAGGCTGAGACAAACCCGTCACAGCAATCTGTTAGATTTCCCGGAAAAGTAGACGATCAGGACACGACTCGTGTTTCTGATTCAAATCATTTTACGCTGATTTGTATCGTTTCTTTAACAACGGATCGCATTTCCTGGCTGAAACCCCGGCTCGTTCAGGCTTTTAAGAAAAGACGCACATGAATTCCAGACTGTTTCAAAATGTAACAGCCGCTTTGATTCTTGCAGCGATTTCCGGTCTTTGCTTTCAGGTTTTGTTGACCAATCCCACGGATGTGCTCGTTGGCGCACAGGATCAGGGGCACAATGACACCACAAACCAATTTATTGCTTTTAAAAGTTACCAGAAGATTTGTCTTGAGCAGCACGATCAGCTGCCGTTCTGGAATCCTTATTCCCTGCTCGGAATGCCTTGGCTGGGAAGCCCGCAATCATCGCTCTTTTACCCGGGAAACTGGATTTTCTTTTTCACCAGCGCACTGACCACAATCAGTTGGACTCTGGTTTTTCATCACTGGTGGGCTGGATGGGGAGCTTATCTGCTCGGTCGCAAATATCAACTCAACTTCTTCAGCTCCCTCCTGTCAGGAATCATCTTTCTGGCTGCTCCCTATTTTGTTGCGAAAACCGGCGAAGGCCATTTCACATCGATCACCCAGATCGCCTGGTTCCCCTGGATCTTTTATGGTTACGAACTACTGATTGAAGGTCGCAAAAAAGCGGTTCCCCTCATGGCGGTTCTGATTTCGATGGCCTTCTTCTGCGGTCATGTTCAGGAAGTTTATTATCTACTGCTGTTTCTCACAGCTTGCGTCGCCATTGAATCACTGATCGCATTTTTTCAAAAAAAACAGCAGACTGCAGAAGATCCAGCTGAAATAGTCGCATTACAGACTGATCATTCAGAAACAATGATTTCAGCGGGGGGGTTAATCAAAGCGTGGCTGATCACGGGAATCCTGACGATCGGACTGGTCGCCGTTGATTTGATTCCCGTTTATATCTATACCCAGCAGGCAGTCAGAGCCAGCGGCATTGATTTGAAGGCATTGGAAGGTGGCAGCCTCGCGCTACCCAGTCTGCTGCAGCTACTCGATCCTTTTGTCTGGGGAGGGCCGGCCAATTATAGAGGACCGGGGGGCTATTACTGGGAAGCGGTCTGCTATTTTGGATGCCTGCCTTTATTACTCGCCTGCCTGGGCATGTTTGCCAGCATCAGAAACCGGTCTGCCATTCGATTGACTCTGATTGGTTTCGCGTCATTCTTACTCGCATTCGGACCACAACTGCCTTTTTACACGCTGTTTTATGAAATCATCCCCGGCTTTTCCATGTTTCGCATCCCTGCACGTTTGCTGTGGATCTGTTCGCTGGTGATAGCCATGCTGGCGGGCTTTGGCTCTGAAACGATTTTGACTTTGTATTTCAATCCTGCCAGAAAAAAGTTTCGTAACATTTCAATCATCTGCTTTATTGCAGCCCTTTTTTGCCTGATGTATCTGGTGTTCGTTTCGCAAGGTCTGGTTTCCCTGGAACTTGATCCGGCACGAATCATTAAACTCCATCCGACCTCATTCATCGTGGCTGTGCTGGGTATTTCCGTGGCGGTATTCTTAGCCTGTGTTTCGCGTAAAGCAGCAGTAGGGAGCCTCATCCTGCTTTGCGCGTTTTCGTCCTGGGAACTTTCCGCACACAGCCAGCAGATCTTGAGAACCATTCCGCAGACTTCATTCCGAGACGAAACGAAGATTACAAAGTTTTTGAAAGAGAACCTGGGCGAGCATCGCGTTCTCGTCGGCCAGAAGTTACTCAGTGATCGTGAAGCCTGGAATAGTCAAATCCTGAAAATTCAGGGTTATGAACCCGTTCCTCTGACACGCCTCGGGCTTTTCGCAGCAGCCACGTTTCCGCAGGCAGATGCAGCCCTGATGATGGCAGGTTATAGCGAGCCGCAACTTAGCACCGCACGTCTCCCCCTGGTGAGTCTTATGAGTGTAAAATACGCGATCCTGCAAACAGACCAACGTCTGGAACTGGAGGGCTGGAAGACCGTCGAACAAGGATCCATTCCCGAAGAATTTACCTTGAGAAACTCTGAACCGTCCCAGATCCCGTATTTGATTCTGGAAAACACAAAGCCACTCCCCAGATCATTCTTAACAGGCAATACAAAACCTCTCAATCCGAATGCACAAAGCGAACAAATCGTCGCCACGGTCGCGAAAGTCCAGCCGCAGAACGAAGTGCTGTTGCCGCATGATGTGCTGCCTGCAGGCAAGCGGCAAGCTTACAAAGCGGCTGAGATCATCAAGGCGACTCCCAACCAGTTACAAATTAAGGCTGAACTGGATGCGCCGGGGTATCTGATCCTCTCAGACATCTATTATCCGGGCTGGTCTGCGCAGATCAAAGAAAAAGAATCCCCCATCCTGCCCGCAGACTTTTCATTGAGGGCCATTCCCCTTCCGGCTGGCGAACATGAAGTCATCCTTTCCTACACTCCTCCCGGATTTAAGATCGGACGCATCCTCTCGCTGACAACACTCGCCATCATTCTGATTTTGCTGCTGACCTCTTTGCGTTCCTCGCATGAGAACCATGCGGGTTAAAACCTTCCGCACTTGAAAATAAGGCCAGGCAGAATCACCGCGAACTAATTTCGTCAGCGAGGCACTGTCTTATCCGACTATTTCTGCTGTTTCTGTTTTTCCTGCTGTCGATAAAATTCTTTGACCTGTGTCTCTGTTGGCACTTTTCCGCTCCCCAGAAACTTTCCCAGAGGACGCGCGACTTGATGAACCAGGTATCTTCCCGAACGAAAAACAACGGGGTTTGACCAGGGGTAGGCTCCTTTGAGGCTGACCGGATAGTCTGGCGGCATGATTTGGCTGGGATTAGACGACTTTGCCAAAGCAGCGTCCCTGCCAAAACCACTGTCGATCAGATCAGTCACGATAAATTCCTGCGAGCTTTCATTGATGGCAGTATACAGTTCTTTTCGATGGTTAGGGCAAAATATCAAAACCGAATCGAAGAAGACAAACCGGGTTGCCGGTTTGACGGAGAGCTCCGGATACAAATAAACCAGGGTGCTGTTATAACAGTGTAATTGTCCGTCTTTCAGATTTTGAGATTGCAAATATTGCTTGACAGCATCGAGATCTTCCCAGTCTACCTGCACTAATAAAGCCAACTGCGACTTTAACCGGGCATCGCTGGAATTCAACAGACAGGTCTTCCATAACATCGCCCGTTGAGGCTTGAATGCCGGAAATGAGAAAACAACCATCATCAGGAACAAAGCCATTCCCCCTTTCCAGCCCCAGGTAAGGGACCGGTTCTTAAATCGGCTTCCCAGGTAACCTCCAATGACGGTGATTGCCAACAGATGGGAAGGGGGGTGCACATAATCAAACAGGTGCTGGAATGCGAAAGATTGCACGAGCCACCCCAGATAAAATAAAGCCAGCAAAACCGAATCGCGTTGGCCGGACTCAAGCGGGGTATCCCTATCGGTTTTTGTACTCAGACTCCAGTAAGCCTTGATGGCAACAAAGGCGAGTGGTACTGCAATGAGATGTAACAGGAACCAGGGGTAAAAGCGAAATAAAAACTGGGCAAATCGTAATGGCTGCCAGCCCGCTTTACGGGCTGCAACATATTCCGGATTCCAGCCAGTAAATGTGTCATAAAACTAAGGCCAGGCACCAGTCTGCCACATCCAGCAGATCCCGACTCCCCCCAGAAATAAGCCTCCCAGCAGTAAGCCGGAAAAATCAAGCATCAGCTTCCGAGATTGCCGGACAATCAGCAAAGATCCAAACCAGACACACAATGCAGGAACAGCCACAAATGGTTTGATCCAAAAAGCAGTCGCCCACAGAAGCCCTTCCAGAAGAGCCCAGCCGAATATGGACGTGCGGGAAACCGGTGCTTCAAGGCTTTCAATGAGCCGGTCAATCTGTTGACGGCGCAGCCAGACAGCTGCCAGTGCAGGGAGGAGTATCAGAGTATCCCGCTGAAAGTGACACCATTCGGAGATGGAAAAGTAAAAGGAAAACAAAGCGATGCCCAGCCAGAGCATACCAGTCATGGAAAGATGATTCCGGCGGTTCCACATCATCAGAAGGAGAGCACTTCCGCTGAAGTTGACCAAATCAACGCTCCGGATGGCATCAGAACTCATCCCGACAATTGAGCGAACCAACATATGCAACCAGACGATGCCTGGCAGGTTCGTCTCGAACATATCCTTATATAAGGTTCCCCCGTTGAGAACCATTTGTGCCTGTAAATCATAGAGCACAACATCCGTAGCGACAGGCATTCTGATAAATAGCGGGACATTCAGAATTAGAATCAGCATAAAAATGACAGCGGCTACCCAAGTTAACCCTGATGATTGCCCGATTGGCCGATCTTCCACACCTACTACTCCACATATTTACACACAAATTAACCACATCGGGCAGTAATACACCAAAACACTATAGACAATATAGATAGCATAGGTAAAATAAATACGACTAAATTGGATGAAAATCTGCCATTTTTGTCAGGAAACCAGAAGAGTTCTCCTGACCTCACTGTTATGCTGGGCTCAGTGAGACCTCGTTCTTTACGTCATCCCACTATCTTTTTTATTCCCGTTAGTCCATCACTCGCTAAATGAAACAAGAGAATCGTGGATCCAGGACACCTGACTGAACTGATTGACTTAGAAGAAAACTACTGGTGGCACGTCGCCAAACGTAAGTTAGTCACGGAAATTCTGACCAATGAATTTCCCGCTCCCGGTCTGATTATAGAAGGGGGAATCGGTTCTGCACGTAATTTGCTCGAATTCAGCCGACTGGGTTATGAAGTCACAGGTTTTGATCTGATGGAAGACGCCGTGGAACACGGCCGTTCGCGTGGTTTGAATAATCTCCACGTACACGAACTCAGTCAACCTTGGCCGGTTACTCCCGCCTCTGCAAAAGCAGTTCTCCTGTTAGATGTAATGGAGCATATGGAGGCCCCGGTTCAGTTACTGAAAAATGCAGCAGAAACTCTGACGGATGACGGTGGGATTATTATTACAGTTCCCGCCTATCCCATGCTTTATTCTGACTGGGACCGAAAACTGGGACATTTCTGCCGTTATACAAAATCAAAATTTCGTCAAAACGCCGAGCAGGCGGGATTAAAAGTGAAGTGGGTGACGCACTGGAATTCATTTACTCTCCCCGCTGCCATCGTTTGTCGCGGACGAGATAGAATATTGAATCGCACGGAAGATTCCCCCCCTCGTTTCACCCGCGTTTCACGGTTCACGAATGCCTGTCTCAAGTCGTGTGCCCAAATTGAGCGCAAGCTGATTCATTCGACAGGAGTACCCTTTGGCCTTTCACTCGTGGGAGTATTGGTCAAATGAGAGCAGCCAATTTTCAACATTCGAAAACGTTGCGCAAGCCGATTGCCGATTCACTCATTTCGATTGTCCTGCCGGTCTTTAATGAGCAGGAAGTACTTCCCCTGTTGCTGCAGGCGGTTGAAGACTCGTTACAGTCAGCAGGATGTGGCTATGAAATCATTTTCGTGAACGATGGTTCTTCTGACCATAGCGGCCAAATCCTGGATGATCTTGCCGAGTTGAACTCACGCGTCAGGGTGCTCCACTTTGCCAAAAATTTTGGACACCAGGCAGCAGTGCAGGCGGGCTTACTCCACACAACCGGCGATGCCGTCGTGATCATGGATTCCGACATGCAGGACAGTCCCACTGCCATCGTCGACTTTATTGAACAGTGGCAAGCCGGTTATGATGTCGTCTATGCCATTCGCACAGACCGCAAAGAAAATTTCGTAAAACGCTGGGCATTCCAGACATTTCATAAAACTCTCAATCTCATTGCCAGCACATCGATTCCACGGGATGCCGGTAACTTCGGATTGATTGACCGCAAAGTGGCCATTCAAATTGCACAACTCAACGACCGTGATCGCTACTTTCCCGGATTGCGGTCCTGGGTTGGTTACCGTCAGATTGGTGTTTCCGTCGAACGATTGGCTCGTTATGACAAAAATCCCCGCGTCTCGTTTGCCCAGTTATGCGGTTTGGCTAAAACGGCAATTTTCTCCTTCTCATTTTTTCCACTCACCGTTTTTTACATCATTGCCGCATTGTCGGCAGTGGTCTGCCTGGGACTGATCTCCTTTGTGTTTTACCATAAAATCTTTACCGGACTCGCGATTCCCGGCTGGGCATCGACCACCATTACAGCATCGTTTTTCGGTATGCTGAATGCTTTGGGAATTGGAATTCTAGGCGAATATGTAACTCGTATTTATGATCAGGTCAGAGCCCGCCCGATGTTCATCGTCGGCAGTAAAACCAATTTCGATTCCCCGGAAATTGAAGCACCTCTTCTGGCAAAGCCCGAAAAAGCCCAAAGCTCTGCGGCCAATATCACAATTGATGCTGACCCGGAGTTTTCTCAGCAGTCCTGATAAATCCCGCGATGAGAACTGGTGACAAATCCGCCTATTGCGATGTATGTCTCACAATATTGACCGAATCCTGAAATCGGGACGCGGGCTTTTCGCTCCCCTGTTGATTTCGGTCTACTTCGACCTTCTGAGAAGGATGGAACAGCCGCGGTCGGAACACAACCATGAGCAACATCGGTAAGTACCACAACAGATAAACGCTTCCCTGTTGAGGATACCACAGCAATGTCGCAATAATAATGGCTGTCGTATGTGACATCAGATGCCCTAAATTCTTTCGGCGCGGCCAAATTGTCAGGCAGGCAATGAGAAGTAAGAAGCCGACAAAAACGGGAATCCGGTAGGCTGAATCGTAAGTACTCCAGAATCCGGGGATTTTTTGCCCCCCTTCAAACTTGAGGACTGACCAGTCGATCGAACCTATGGTCTGTTGCGTAAATGAATAACGATCAACGGATGTCAGAATTAAACTCCCCAGTAAGATAATACCAACAACACCTCCCGATAAAGCAAAACGTTTCAGCCCATTTTTTCTGTAAAAACTGGCCCATAACGGTAAGAGAAAGACCGGAAAAAACATGGCCCCGCATGCCAGTCCCATAAAAATCCCGGAAAGGACAGGCTTCTGATAGGTTACAAATGCCCAAACCAGCAACGCCGCCGGTAATACATGATTTGTCTTACTGACATCGTAGGCAGTACAAGGCAGCAAGAGGTAAAGCAATGCCATCGCCAATCCAAGCTGAATATCGGCAAAATGCACTTTTCCCATGATGATCAAGCCCACAACCACAAAGGCATGTGCCAGAATCGCCATAATGCGGGCAGCCAGCGTGGAATGATCCAAAGTCGTTTCCGGACTGGTAACAGGTGTGGTCCCTTTTACGACGGCTGTTGAAAAAGGAACCACAGGCGCAGTCAACAGCCGGGCAGTAGGACCGGCTTCCGGCATTTTTTGTTCTTGAGTCGCAGAGACGTCCTGCATATTCAATAAACTGTCAGCCTGCCTGACTGTTTGAATGGTTTCCGGCGCCGGTTTCTCCGTGAAAACCCGCACCACCAAAAAAGCAAAAATTGAGATACAGAGAAATGCCATTCCAAAACTGTTCAGGTTCTGTTCGCCGCGCGGCCTGCGTTGAAAAAAACAATCAACGCTCATTCGGATCACGAGCAATCCGGTTCCCACAAACAGCCAGATATTACCCAGAATGGGACGATCACCAACAAATAATAACCCGGGGGAAATCGAAAGTAGTAATAATAAATCCAGATTGCGCAATGACATAATGCGATCAAATC
>NZ_CALFPF010000040.1 GCF_937919775.1 uncultured Gimesia sp. | reverse complement strand
CAGTACTTTGACTCTGCAGCAAATTGTTTCTACAGTCTCACACAGGTTTGCTTAACTTTGATTATGCAAGTTTTTTCTGACATCAATCTGAGCAATATTACTTCATAATTGAAGGCATTTTTAATATGCCGCAGCCCGAACGGCAGAATCGTTCATCACTCGTCGAGGCCCATCAGTGGGTCAGTCGACTGACGACGGTGGGATTGGAGATGTCTTTGCCTGCATTTTTGGGGCATTGGCTCGATAAAAAATGGGGAACTACTCCCTGGCTCACTGCCATTGGTGCTGTGCTCGGTTTTATTTTAGGAATGATCCATTTATTGCGAATGGCTAAAGAAGCCGAGGATAAAGAACGAAAAGGTAAAGATGATTCAACAACATCTGATTCCGTTTCAGATGATCACGATTAAGCGAAACATAAAATAACTCAGACTGAGCCGGGGCCAATATTATGCTCCGCTTTTTAATTTTAATAACGTAATACAAATCACGCTCATCCCATGCTACCGCCAAATCAATTGCAAAGCAGACAGCCAATAAAACAAAGCGGGATTCTCGCTGTTGCTTTAATTGGTTTGTTTACTGTTCTCTGCATCCCTGCGTATCTGGTCTTCGGCAGCAAGGCAGTTGAAGGGCTTGGTTACGCAACTCTGCTCTGCCTGGTACCAGGTATGATCGTTTTTCTGATCACCGGATTTTATTTTCGGGAAGCTGCTCCTGTCGCCGTGATGGGAGTCTCGACCTTGGCGAGATTGATGATAGTGGGAATCGGAACCTTGGTCATTTTGAACATACGACCTGACTTTGGTTTAGCTAATTTTTTGATTTGGTTATTGATTTGTTACTTTGCATCTCTGTTGGTTGAAACCTTGTTGATCATTCGGTAATCTGCCGAAGCGATTTAGCTTTAACGACGTATTGATCAGAAACAATTTTGAATCGAGCTTAAAAATGGCCGCTGGTCACGCTGATAAATTTCATCATGTTCGCGATTTTCCGCATTTCGAACTCCCGGGGCAATTTCACCTTCCATTGCCTGAGGTGTTCGGATTGCAGATTACGAAGTTCATGTTTTTACAGCTAGTGGCTGCTGTCTTCCTGTTTTTTGTTTTTCGCGGGTTAGCCAAACGGGCCGCCGGCGGTCAGGTTGTGACGGGGCGCTGGTGGAATTTCTGGGAATCAATTGTCTTATATATGCGAGATGAGGTGGTTCGACCGACGATTGGTGAAGGACATCACCATGACGGTCACGAACATCATCAAGAGCAGAAAGTCGGGCATCCGGCCGACAAGTATCTGCCGTTTGTCCTTTCCTGTTTCTTTTATGTTTTGATTTGCAATCTTCTGGGTGCATTACCCTGGCTGGGTTCTGCCACCGGAGAGTTGAACGTGACGATCGCTTTGGCGTTTACCACATTCTGTGCGGTGATTCTGTATGGGTCGAGAGAACAGGGAGCAATTCGCTTCTGGTTGTCATTAGCTCCCACTATGGAACTTCCCTTCTTTTTGAAGATTATTTTGGTGCCTATGATCTGGGTCATTGAACTGGCCGGATTTTTAATTAAACATGCCGTGTTGGCAATTCGTTTGTTTGCCAACATTATGGCGGGGCATACCGTGATCGCGGTGTTTCTGGGATTCATTGCAATGTATGCTGATTCGGGGATGTGGGCGATTATCATGCCTTCCAGCGTCCTCGCTCAGGTTTTAGTTGGTTTGCTGGAATTATTTGTTGCTTTCCTGCAGGCTTATGTTTTTGCGTTTCTTGCGACTCTGTTTATTGGAGCTGCTGTAAATCCTCACTAGAGGAACAGTAAGTTTACCTCTCAGAATTGCTTAGTATATTTTGTTTGAGTGTTCCTCGTTGAGAAAGGTCAGGGGATAATAACAATGATCCAAGCTTTACGGATTATCTACATGACATGCGTTGTCGTATTGGCCACGGCTGTTCCTGCAATGGCACAGGAAGCAGGTGGGGGAGTTTCTTTGGGAGCCCTCGGTGCTGGTATTACTATTATTGGTGCAGGTTTTGGCATTGGCAAAATCGGTGCCTCTGCAGTCGAAGCCATTGCCCGTCAGCCAGAAGCCACCAATAAAATCCAGACCGCGATGATTATTGCTGCAGCGTTGATCGAAGGTGCAACATTCTTCGCACTCATCATCTGCCTGTCCTAATCGTTCCGATGCTGAAAATGTTTTAAAAGGAAAGTCGTCCTCACACTGTGAGAACGATTTTACGACTATCTCTTCTGACTACAATGTGAGAGTCTTGATCATGTTAAGAAGTCTTTGTACAAGCCGATGTTTCATCATGCTGATCCTCATCAGTGGCGTGATTCTGGGCAGTGGACTGATTGGTTCAGAAGTGTCTCTGTACGCTGCTGAAGATGCTGGTCATCAGGCCGGAGCCCCTTTGGACTTCCGGACTGACCTGGCCACGTGGTCATTGATTGTTTTTGTTGTGTTTATCATTGTTCTTGGTAAATTTGCCTGGAAGCCGCTTATCACAGCTTTAGATGAGCGGGAACAGCGCGTGATTACCGCAATTGATAAAGCAGAATCAAACCAGAAAGAGTCAGAAGACCTGGTCAGAAAACACGCTCTTAAAATTGAGGCGGCTCAGGATGAGATTCAGGCAATGATGGTTGAAGCTCGTTCTGATGCAGACCGCATCAAACAGGATGTTCTCGAACAGGCCCGTAAGGAAGCAGAGTCAATTAAAACTCATGCAATTAATGAGATTGAACGGGCTCGGGAACTTGCTTTAAAGGATCTGTTTGACCAGATGAATGGTCGAGTCATTGATGCCACAGAACATGTTTTGGGGCGTGCACTCAATGAATCCGACCGTGAGCGATTGATTACAGAGGCTTTGTCTCAAATCTCAAGTAGCTCTAACTGAAATTTAATATCGAAATTCGTTTTTCAAACGCAATGTGTGAAGTTTGAATTATTTATCCTTTAGCTGTGAGTTATGATCCGCGTGACCGATCAGAATCAAGTCAAAACTCATGTTCCAAGCGTGATGGAAGATCCGAGTGCAACAACGATTGCCAAGGTTTATGCCAAAGCGTTTCTTGGTTCGATTCAAGAATCCGATAAAGATTCCGTGATCGAAGAGTTTGCCCAGTTTCTGAATCTCGCGATTACCGAAAACCCGGCCTTTGGGAAGATGCTCACGTCAAAATCGCTAAACAAAGACGAGCGTTTAAGCTTGATTGATCGTGTGCTTGCTCCCCATGCCTCAGAACTACTGACCAATTTTCTCAGAGTTCTATCCCGGCATGACAGACTCGATATTCTGGAGCAGATCTTTACTCAAATCAATAAGCTGCGTGATACAGAAGCCGGGAAAAAGGCGGTTCTGGTTCGTTCAGCTTTTGAGTTATCGGAAAATATTCTCACGAGCATTCAGGAACGTTTGAAAGAAACACTGGGCTTTTCCCCGGTAATAAAGACATTGATAGACCAGTCCGTAATAGGCGGTCTGGTGATTCAAGTTGATGACACAGTCTATGATGGTTCTCTTCGTACTCGTTTGAAACAATTACGAGGACGGTTGAGCAATAGGAGCATTCATGAAATTCAAAGCGGACGAGATCGCTTCAGTCATCCAGAAGGAAATTGAAGACTTTCGCGGCGAAATTGAAACCAGCGAAGTAGGACGAGTCCTGGAAGTGGGCGATGGTATCGCACGCGTCTACGGTCTCTCTTCTGCCATGTCTGGTGAAATGGTAGAGTTTTCCAATGGGGTGCGCGGCCAGGTCTTCAACCTCGAAGAAAACTCGGTTGGTATTATTATCTTTGGTGATTATCTGGCAATCGCTGAAGGTGATGAAGTCCGAAGTACAGGTACCCTGCTCTCCATCCCCGTCGGTGATGAATTGCTGGGACGCGTCGTCGATCCCCTGGGCATTCCACTTGATGGAAAAGGCCCTATCGTGGCAACGGAATCCCGGCCACTGGAATTTGCTGCTCCCGGTGTTGCTGCCCGACAACCTGTGAAACAGCCAATGGCCACAGGTATCAAGGCGATCGACGCCATGACGCCCGTCGGTCGTGGTCAACGTGAGTTGATTATTGGCGACCGTAAAACAGGCAAAACCGCCATTGCGATCGATACGATTCTGAACCAGAAAGGCAAAGATGTCATCTGCGTTTATGTCGGCTGCGGTCAGCGTGCCGCCACTATTGCAGGCATCGTCAATCAGCTCCAGGAACATGGCGCGATGGATTACACTGTCGTCGTCAGTGCGACCGCCAGTGACCCTGCTCCTCTGCAATATATCGCCCCTTATGCGGGTGCAGCCATTGCAGAATATTATATGTACCAGGGAAAACACACTCTGGTTGTTTATGATGACCTTTCCAAACAGGCTCAGGCATATCGTCAGTTGTCATTATTGATGCGACGTCCTCCAGGGCGTGAAGCTTATCCGGGAGACGTATTCTACTGTCATAGTCGTCTGCTGGAACGTTCTGCTCGTTTGAGCGATGAACTCGGCGGCGGTTCGATGACTGCCCTGCCGATTATTGAAACACTTGAAGGCGAAGTGTCTGCATACATTCCGACCAACGTGATTTCGATTACCGATGGTCAGATTTATCTGGAACCGGATTTATTCTTTGCCGGGATTCGTCCTGCGATCAACGTGGGGATCAGTGTTTCACGCGTTGGCGGTAATGCTCAAACAAAAGCAACCAAAAGTGTTTCCGGAAGTTTGCGACTGGACCTGGCGGCTTTCCGCGAGCTGGAAGCATTCGCACAAATGGGTACGGAACTCGATAAAGCGACCCAGTCCCAGCTGGACCGGGGTTATCGTATGGTTGAATTATTGAAGCAGCCACAGTTTAACCCGATGTCAATGGCGGACCAGGTCGTGAGTCTGTATGCCGGAACCAAAGGGTTCTTCGATACGATTCCGATCAATCAGGTTCAAAAAGCAGAATCCGAAATGCTGCAGTTCATTCACGACCAGTATCCGGAAATCACAGATAAGATTACAGAAACTGGTAAACTGGAAGATGACACCATCGAACAGTTGAAAACGGTACTGAAAACATTCGTAGAAAAATATCTGCGAAAAAATCCGTAATCGATATATTGATTTCATTGTTTGACTAGATAATCAAAAACAGGTTCAGAATCTAATGGCCAAAGCACGTGCCATCGTAAAACGCTTAAAAGCGGTAAAGAATATCCGTAAAATTACACGGACCATGGAATTGATCGCCACTGCGCGATTCAAGAAGGCCATGGACCGCGCATCGGAAGCGGCCGCTTATACCAAAAAGATCTCTGAGCTTGTGGCTGATCTCTCGCAGGCAAATCTTGAGTTTCATCATCCACTGTTGGAAAAACACGAGACCGAAAAGAACTCGGTTCTATTGGTGCTGACTTCCAACCGTGGACTTTGTGGTGGCTATAACTCCGGTGTGCTGAAGGCCGCTTTGAAACGCTATAAAGAGTTGACTGCCAGCGGTCAAAATGTCCGACTGGAAGTCTCCGGAAAACGAGGCATCAGTTTTCTGAAGTTTCAAGGCATCGCGGCTTCTCAAACATACACACACTTTGAAGATCGTCCTACTTTTGAAGAAGTCGACGAACTGGCAAGTCGCTATATTCTTGAGTATGTCGAAGGCAAGATTGATCGGCTGGACGTTGCTTACACCGAGTTCGTTTCAGCATCCAGACAGCAGGCTGCAGTTCACTCTCTGCTGCCAATTGGTGTATTAGCGGAGTCAGTAAAAGAAACTGAAACTGCTCAGAAATATGATTATGAATTTCTCCCCTCTGCCCAGGAGATTCTGGAAGAAATTGTTCCGACAGCATTCAAAGCACGTTTATTCAAGTGTTTCCTTGATGCAGCGGTCAGCGAACAGATTGCACGCATGGTTGCCATGAAAGGTGCCACGGAAAACGCCAATGAAATGGTGGGCACCCTGTCTGCTCAATATAACCGTGCACGGCAATCTCAAATCACCTCGGAAATTCTCGAAATTATTGGTGGTGCAGCTGCCTTGGAGTAATTTCCAGCGTGCCCTGTGTAGGCACTTTATGGTTTTTAACAAATTGATAAATATCAGAAAGTAGAGACATATCAATGGCGACATCGGAAGCCAGTAAAACGACTGCAGTTGGTAAAATCACACAGATCATCGGATCGACATTTGATGCGGAATTCCCGGAAAATCAAATGCCAGAAATCTATAATGCCTTGGTTGTGAATGCAACAATTAAAGGCGTCGTGATCAAAGTGACCGGCGAAGTGCAACAGCACCTGGGTGGCGGTCGTGTCCGTTGCGTGGCCTTGGCCTCTACCGATGGTATGGTCCGCGGGATGAGTGTCACCGATACGGGGGCTCCGGTCTCCGTTCCTGTGGGAAAAGGAACATTAGGACGCGTCTTTAACTTGCTCGGCGAACCCGTTGACGGACGTGGCGAAGTTAAAACTGACGAACGTTGGCCGATTCACCGTAAGCCTCCATTGCTCGAAAACTTGAGTGCCAAGACCGAGTTGTTTGAGACCGGTATTAAAGTGGTCGACCTGCTCACTCCTTTCGTACGTGGTGGTAAAGCCGGTCTGTTCGGCGGTGCCGGATTAGGTAAAACGGTTATTCTGACAGAGCTGATTGCCCGTATCGCCAGTGCTCACGGCGGTTATTCGGTTTTCGCTGGTGTTGGAGAAAGAACCCGTGAAGGAAATGACCTTTGGCTGGAAATGCAGGAAACAAAAATCGGTCAAACAGATCGTTCTGTGATTGAGCAAACCTGCATGGTCTTCGGTCAGATGAATGAACCTCCAGGAGCTCGTTTGCGTGTTGCTCTTTCTGCGCTGACAATGGCAGAATGGTTCCGTGACACAACAGGTACCGACACGCTGCTGTTCGTCGATAACATCTTCCGTTTCTCACAGGCAGGAAGTGAAGTTTCCGCGTTGTTGGGACGTATGCCTAGTGCCGTGGGATATCAGCCGACTCTGGGAACAGAATTAGGCGAACTCCAGGAACGAATTACATCCACAAAAAATGGAGCCATCACCAGTGTGCAGGCTGTTTATGTGCCTGCAGATGACCCGACCGACCCTGCTCCGGCAACGGCATTTTCCCACCTGGACGCTTTCATTTATCTGGAACGAAAAATCTCGGAAAAAGGGATCTATCCGGCGATCGATCCCCTGGCCTCTTCCAGCCGTATTCTTGACCCGCAATATGTCGGTGAGCGTCACTACAGAGTGGCACGCGAAGTTCAACAAACGCTACAGCGTTACCGCGAACTTCAGGACATCATCGCAATTTTGGGCGTCGATGAATTAAGCGAAGAAGATAAACTTATCGTGCACCGTGCACGTCGTATTGAACGCTTCCTGTCACAGCCCTTCCTTGTGGCTGAAGTGTTCACAGGGAAAGCGGGAAAGATCACTCCCCTGGCAGATACCATTCGCAGCTTTGAAGAAATCTGTGCCGGTAAATGGGATCATCTTCCTGAATCGGCATTTATGTATGTCGGTTCCGTTGAAGAAGCCGAAGAACAAGCAAAGAGAATGGCAGAATAATTTAACGTTGAATCTATCGACAAAATTGTGAGCGATATTATCTTTATGCCGCTCACAAATTCAATCTGAATACCTGTTTTGAAATGTGGTTAGAGCACCAATGGCTCAAGAATTTCGTCTGTTATTAGTGACTCCGGAAACAACTCTGTTAGATCAGTCTATCGAGAGTCTGCGCTGTACTTTATTCGACGGACAAATCGGGATCCTTCCAGGCCGCATGCCGATGGTGGGACGTCTTGGTTATGGTGAACTGGTATTCTATTCTGCAGACGATGGTACAGAAAGCCGTTATTATGTCGATGGCGGCTTCCTGCAGGTTCAGGGTAGCGTCATTTCCGTTTTAACAGAACACGCCATTCCCGTAAGCAAATTGAATGCTGTCGAAGCAGAAAAACTCCTCGAAGAAGCGCTGGCACGGCCGGCTGTCGGCGACGAGCAATGCGATGCACGCGAACGAGACCAACGCCGGGCGCGGGCCATGCTGGCACTCTCCAGCCACAAATAATCTCTTGCTTTAAAATGCAGAATTGAATAAACAGACTGAAACTCGCCAGAGGGTTTCAGTCTGTTTCTTTTTTGGGGAGTCCTTCATGGCAAATCAGGATGCCTCTCATGGCTCACGACGCCCTTCTGTCGGTGTTCATTTCAAATGTTGCAATGTTTATACCCAGGTCTATCTTAACCATACTGGAACAGCCTACGCTGGTCACTGTCCACGGTGCGCCTGCCCGATCGAGATCCCGGTTGTAAAAGAAGGCGGCTCATCAAGCAGATTTTTCAGTGATTCATAACTTCTTATTGAGTCATGCCTTAAGAATGAAAAGAATCTCTTTTGAAAACGGCGGATTTCGCCTGAACCGGTCAGAATCGCCTTGAGCTAAATCATGTAATAGTCTAGGATTCGCCCGCATTGATCAAATCAGCCCGAGAGTGAGGCTGGAATTACAGTTACGAATGTCAAATTCGAGTTTTTTAAATGGATTATCATTTAAAACCTTTGGGAAAATCGTGTTCCGCTACCGGGAAAGAATTTGTTCTGGGCGAAACGGTTCATTCTGTCATTATAGAACAAAATGGCCAGTTGGTACGTCTCGATTACTCACAGGCTGGCTGGACGGGACCTCCCGAAAGTGCGGTGGGAGAATGGAAATTACAGGTTCCGGAATCCACAACACAAGGCCCTAAAAAAATCGATCCGGAAGGATTGATGCAATATTTTGAGCAACTATATGAAACTCCCAATCAGACACAGGAAAAATTCCTCTACGTTCTCGCTCTCTTTCTCGTGCAGAAACGCCGATTAAAACTGGATGGTTCTCGCAAGGACGATTCTGCATCGTATCTTCAGTTAACGGGCACTCATGGCGAAGGAAGTTTCGAAATCCGTGATCAGGACCTGGATGCATCCGAAGTTGAGCAACTGCAGCAACAATTGAATACACAATTCTTAGAAGACTGGGAATGAGGGACGCGTCCCCATGCTGGATCGCTAACTAAAATGTTAATCGTTCAAGGAAGAACAGAAATGAAAGAATCGAGGCGCTTATTTTGCCGACTGTTGAAAGTCACAAAATTGGCTGCCGTGATCTGCTTTCTGGTAATGATTACCTCCTGTGCTTCCGTGCGGACATTTTTGCCACAGCAACCCCCTGTCTGCGTTTTACCTCCGAATGCCAGTTACACACAAATCGTCAATCACTTGAATTCTCAGATCAGTGGCGTGCATGGCTGGCAATCCTCGAATGTCAAAATTCGCGCTCGACAACAAGGCGGGATTCCCGTCAGCTTAAATGCCATGCTCGCAGTGGAACATCCCAAACGCTTCAGGTTGAGGGCTAGTTCCCCTCTCGGAGCAGAAGTCGATTTCGGGTCAAATGATGATCGCTTCTGGTTCTGGGTGAAACGGAATGAACAAAAGCGTGTATTTACGATTCGTCACGAGCAGTACCAGTCGATGGGTTCGCAGTTAAATATCCCCTTTGAACCAGACTGGCTGCTGGAAGCCTTGCGTGTCGTTCCTCTCAATGAAAAAGAACTGTCCATCCAGAAAGAAGGCCAGAATTCTCCGAACGTCAAACTGATTTCCGATCGCCTGTTACCAAACGGCAAACTCGTGCAAAAAATCCTGGTCGTCAATCTGTGTACGGGAAATATCATTGAACAATCATTGTATGACAGCCAGGGCCAGCGAATCGCGACAGCCACACTGGGTGAATATCGAGTCTGTGGTGCTTCCGGAGCAACTTTGCCGCATGTGATTAAACTCGATTGGCCGCAGGCAGGTATCGTCCTCACGATGACCATGGCGAATATTGATGTCAATCCGGCGGAAATTCCCACAGAAGTCTGGGGACTGCCGGAAATTCCCGGTTATCCGGTATTGGATCTGGGGGCAGCGTTTGCTCCGCCGCAGTCCGCTTCTGTCGAACGTCCTGCACGAATCGATTCTCGGATTACCGAACTCGAAGAACCCCAGTGGTCAACCGGTGCCTCAAGTAGCGAACCGCAATGGAAGCCGGCTCAAATCGGGTTTGAAGAGTCAAGCCCCTTCCCCGCCAGTCAGGCCCCTGCTCAGCCACTGGAGAACCCGTTCCGTTCTCCCGCGTCGTTTGACGCCCCGGAAGAAGAAACCCCCGGTCGCGTTCGGCTTTGATACGCGTCTGCTGACAACTGCGCAGGCAGATACTGCTCTGAAAAAACACTGTATTTTTATGACTTGACCCGCTGGCGGCGCTGTTTAAACTGCTTTTTATGCGTCGCGCGCGTGGGAGTGATTTCTCGCTGGTGAATACTTTGACTCCTGTGGAAGACAGCACTATAAAATTCCCTTGTTTTTCCAGATTTACATTGTGTGAGTGTCATTCGCTTCTCGATTTCCAGCTGTTTATCTGCAATAACCAGTACATATCTGTTCCTGAAACGCTGTTTCTTTCACAGAAAAGCGTCACAAGTTGGTCATTGACGCGCATAATCCCCTGAAGCAATTCTCGAAACAGGATGAATGTCAAGAAAGTTATACCGCTTGTGTATCAGCTATCATAAGAAATGCCACGCAATCAGATAGTTCAGTCTGTCTTGCACTTCACGGGAACAGCGGGCGTAACATGCTGCAGTACTTCCGGAGACTACACTGATTGAAAGCACTGATGCTCATCCGGCAGTTCCAGAATGAACATCAGATACCAAATTCCTTGTTCACGGATGGAATTAAAATTCAACGTACTTGCCATCATTCATGGTGAGCAGGATTTTCAAGATCGATTGATCAAGGTCTGCTGAAATAAATCTGACAGAGCCATCACAGACAATGTGTCACCGGGAAGAATTGTCACCTCGTGACCTTTACCGAGATTTGCATGAACCGCGACCGTCGAGCGTTCGCTATGAGCCGAAGGGCGTTAGCCCCGGTTCCTGCGCAGTCTATTTTTTGACTGCACAGCTCGATATTTATTTTCCAAAGACGAATTCAAATTAAGAAACTCTACCTGACCAGGCCAAAGTAAAATTCGTGGGATCGCCGGTCCGCTTAGTCACTCAGTTTGAGAGATTCAGCACTTCCGCGTCTTCATCGCATTCCGCGTGATTTACAGGCCCCAGTTGAATCAATTCGTGGTCTGCCACCGTATAATGCGGTGAAGGCATAGGTGTTTTTGGCTGAGTTGGCAGCGGCTTGTGAGAGTCTCTGGAACCGAACAGCGTTAAAGACGCGACTTTCAGAAACCCCTTCCAGGATGAAAAGGTCTGATCGACGGCCGTCGGTTCGTGGCCGCAATGTACCATACAGTCTTGGCATTTGGAATTACCGCTTTTCCGTCCGTATTGCTCCCAACGGGTGGAAGACATTAACTCAGCAAAGGTCTCCGCATAACCTTCTTCCAGCAGATAACAGGGTTTCTGCCAGCCGAAGATGTTATAGGTCGGGTTGCCCCAGGGAGTGCATTCCAGCTCCCAGTTTCCTTTTAAAAACTCCAGGAA
The DNA here is from genome assembly GCF_937919775.1 of uncultured Gimesia sp. GTDB lineage: Bacteria > Planctomycetota > Planctomycetia > Planctomycetales > Planctomycetaceae > Gimesia. The sequence continues at coordinate 3,098 of NZ_CALFPF010000040.1, read as the reverse complement.
TAAAGGGCTGTGATTGAATTTCCAGGCCTTTTTGGGAGCCGTCAGAATCTCGCGAAACTTTTGAATGGTCTGATTGCGTTTCAGGAAATGTTCCTGATCGGGGGCTTTTTCATATTGATAACCGGGAGAGAGCATCATGCTTTCGATGCCCAGTTCTGCCAGTTCATCAAACATCTGCCGCACCCGCTCCGGTTCCGCATTCTCGAACAGAGTCGAATTGGTCGTCACGCGGTGCCCTGCTTTGACGGCTGCTTTGATCGCGCTAATGGCCTTGTCATAGATTCCGTCACGGCAGACAGCCGCGTCGTGGTCTTCACGAATGCCGTCCAGATGAATCGAAAACGTGAGATATTTTGAAGGGGGATAGTTCTCTAAATGCTTTTCCAGTAAGATCGCGTTGGTACACAGATAGATAAATTTCTTGCGCGCGACCAGTCCGGCGACAATTTCCGGCATCTGGGGGTGCAGCAGCGGTTCCCCGCCGGGAATCGAAACGATGGGAGCGCCACACTCATCCACTGCCTGGAAACATTTTTCGGGGCTCAGATTCTGTTTCAGAATATGAGAGGGAAACTGGATTTTACCACACCCGGCACACGCGAGATTGCAGCGAAACAAAGGCTCCAGCATTAGTACCAGCGGATATCGTTTTACGCCTTTAATCCGTTGTGTCAGAACATACTTAGCTACTGTCCACATTTGAGAAAGGGGAACGCCCACAAATACCTCCATGTTGCGAAAAAATCTAAATCCATTCAGAATAATGGCTTCATAGCATTTTCAGGAATCCCTGTCACCCCCAATATATCACGTATGTCTTAATACCGCATAGAGTTAATGAAGGTTTAAAAAACAGGATCTATGAGAATTGCCCAGCTTTCGGCGTATCAGGTACACATACCGCTCCGCCGAAAAATCACGCACGCCTCCTTCAGCCGCTCAGAATCCGATTCTGTCGTCGTGCGCTGCCAGCTTGAGGACGGAACTGTAGGCTGGGGTGAATCCGTTCCGCGAGAATACGTGACGGGGGAATCTGCCGATTCGGTCCTCTCACAGTATGAAAACGCCGACCTGCCTGCGGTTCTGGGGGCAAACTGGAACTCGCTGGATGAACTGGTTCCCCTCTGTCGTCAGATCACGCTGCCTGAATTGTCAAACGCGCCGCCGGAATATGTACAACGCGGCTGTTTTGGTAATGCGGCGCGATGTGCGCTCGAAATCAGCCTGATCGATGCTGCCACCCGTGCCACCGGCAGCTCCTTTTCGGCGATTTTTCAACACCTGGAGCCCTGCCTCAGTCTATTAGAATCACAACAGTCGGTCCGCTACAGTGCCGTGCTGACTTCCATGCGTCCGCTCAAGCAGTACCTGCTCGCCCTCATCTACCATCTGACCGGTTTTCAGAAGTGCAAAGTGAAAGTCGGACTTCCCGGGATCAACGACGAGATTTTGCTGCAAAAAATTCGGATGCTGACGGGACGCAAAATGGACTTGCGCATCGATGCGAACGAAGCGTGGACCAGAGAAATACTCGAACAGAAAGCCGCGAGTCTGGCACCGTTCCAGATCAGTTCCATTGAGCAACCCGTCCCTCACACCGAGATTGCATCCTTGCAAAATATCAAGCGGCATGTTTCGACGCCGATCATGCTCGATGAGTCATTATGCAGTCTCTCTGATGCGGAAACGGCTATTTCCGAAGGGTATTGTGATTACTTTAACCTGCGCATTTCAAAAACGGGGGGGATCATTTCCACCCTGCAGTTAGCACATCTGGCGCAGCAGGCGGGATTGCAATATCAACTCGGATGCCAGGTTGGGGAAACCGGTATCCTGTCGGCTGTCGGACGGCATTTCGCGTCCTCCGTCAAGGAAATTGCTTTTCTGGAAGGGAGTTTTGACCGTTATCTTCTCGTGGAAAATGTGATCAACGAAGAGATCTCTTTCGGGTGGGGAGGCTGTGCCTCCGCGTTAGACGGACCCGGACTGGGAATTACCGTCAACGAAGAACGATTGCAGAAACTCACCCGGCGGGAACTGCACTGGGACTTCCGATAACCCGTTCTCAGGGGATCAGGAAAATCAGACCTGTCGCCGTCAGGCTTTCAAATAACGCCCCCCGCGCACTGAAGGGGAGCTTCTCCACCTGATAAGGCGGGCAGTCACCCGGACGGGCTAAGCCCAGCGGATAACGCATCTCATCCAGGGGATAAGTACCGATCATGTATGGTAGTGCGGGAATCCGGCCAAAGAAGCGTCCGGCAGAGATAAAGGGCTGAAGTACGCCATAATTATAACCGTATCGTTCCAGATAGGGTTCTTCAAAATAGAGCGGATTATATCCGACCCCCGGTGCTTCCCAGTCCTTCGTGACCAACTCCCAGTCTCGCGATTCGCCCATCACGACGTGACGAGTTGGGAGTTGATCGAGGTACTCTGCGGCCGTATTTTTTGGCAGATCTCCTGCAGGTGGCTTCACATTGAGGGATAATTGTCCGAGCGGTTTCAACCCCAGGTCAACCAGTGCCGGTGATGGGGGAGCCTGTGTTTTGATTTCTTCAGACCGGAATTCGTCGACCGTTTTGAAATTGACATTCGCTGCAGGAACATTTTCAGGCACAACAACGGGGGGGAGTTCGGTCATGACCGGTTTTTCTGCTTCCAGCGGGAGGCGGTTTTTTGTGTTCAATTCTTCGCGCTGCTGGAAATTCGTCTCAGCTAACTCAATCGAATGAAAATCGGCAAACTCATCGAACTGCAGATCGGGTTCACTGGCTTCGGAAGTTTCCAGGGAAGCATCAATTGGCTCAGACTGCCTCTTCTGCGACAAAACCGTCTGTTTATTAAAACCGGTAACCCTTAACTGGTCAGATTTTGCGGCTTCATCCGTCTTCTTTCCAGAAGACTTGCTTCTCAGTTCGGCTGAGCGGGACATTGCTTCTATTTTATTTTGATCGAATTCAGGAGCGATGGAAAAGTGCGCACCCTGCTTCACAGCACAACCGTTGAGAAACAGGCTGCACACGCAGGTAATGATCCATAAATGAATTCTTAGCGACCGCATTAATTCAGACGCTCCAGTAAGTAAATTGCTGGTT
>NZ_CALFPF010000039.1 GCF_937919775.1 uncultured Gimesia sp. | reverse complement strand
CCCAGTCCAGTGCCGGCGATGAACCCGAAGCCTAGCTGACCGCCGGCCGTGGATTTATGACCTACTGTAATTCCTAAGAACCCGCTCCCAACACATTAACACATACTTATGTATTGATCTTTTTCCAATCTATGCTATAAACTATCTTAAGTAATTAGCTGGCACTGCCCCGAATCTTTCTCATTGAAACATCAAGATTGCTGAAAGCAGATCGTGAGGCGCTGATTTGTTAAAGAAACTCAATCATTCATACGCGACAGACCAGAGGAGCACAGATCCCCTCCGCCGCCGGTTGCTGCAGTCGGTTTCGGCGGGCATGATGGGCGTGGGTCTGGCCGAGATGCTGACTCTGGAAGCGGTCGCCAATAGTGAAGTCAGGCAGTCAGGTCGGGCCAAACGGGTGCTGGTCGTCTATGAAGAGGGGGGCATCAGCCAGATGGATACCTGGGATCCCAAACCGGAGGCTCCCTTTGATCATCGCACGCCGTTTAAGTCAATTGCGACGAACGTGCCCGGCATCAATTTCTCATCGCTGATGCCGATGACCGCGCAGCAGGCGGACAAGTTATCCGTGATCCGCTCGATGACCTCGGCCCGTGTGGCCGGCCACAAGGAGGGGTGTCAGGAATTCTTCAAAGGCTACCGCTTTGATTCCACGTTTGACTTTCCTGACATCGGCTCGGTCGTCACTGATCAAATCGGAACAGATTGCCGGCAACTGCCGGGCTACATTTTCTGTCCGGGCATCAATATGCCCAATCACGTGACCAGCACCGGTTTTCTGCCCGCCAGCCGGGCTCCGTGGAAACTGGGCACAAAGAATCTGGGTGAAAATCTGGCTGACCCCACCTGGGAAGTGAAATCATTGCAGTTGAATCCGAAATTAAGCTCTGAACGGTTTCAGCAACGGCGTGAACTGCTCTCGCAACTGGATCGGTCGGCTGTCGCGAAAACGGAATCTGCCGAGACCCTGCAAGCCTACCATGAAAATGCGATCGACCTGTTGACCAGCCCCCGCGTGCAGGCTTCGCTCAATCTCTCCACGGAAAGCGACAAAACCCGCGACCGTTATGGCCGCGACCATCGCGGCTGTTGTTATCTGCTGGGACGCAAGCTGATTGAAGCCGGCGTGCGTTTTGTGAGCGTGACCGTGATTCAACCCCCGGAGCACGTCAACCGCCCCGGCTATGGTCAACCCAAGGGGGTCTTCCTGAACTGGGATCACCACGAGGGCATCTACCAGAACGGTCCCTGTGGCGGCCCACAAGGGAATGGGAACCAGGAACGCTTCGGCTTACCGCACCCGGTAATGATGCCCAGTCTTGATCGTTCCTTCAGTGCACTGATTGAAGACATGCACGCCCGCGGGTTGCTTGAAGAGACACTCGTCTGTTTCATCACCGAAATGGGGCGCACCCCGCGCGTTAATAAATGGGGCGGCCGTGATCACTGGGGACGCGCGATGTCGGTCGCGCTGGCGGGTGCCGGCGTTCCAGGCGGACAGGTGATCGGCGCCACCAACAAAGAAGGAGGCGACGTGACCGACCGGCTCTATACTCCCTATGATTACGCAGAGACGATCTATCGCAAACTCGGCATCGACACGGCCGCACGACTCAGAAGACCGGACGGACTGCCCATCGAATTCACCGACGGCGGTCACCCCATATCCGAAGTTTTTTGATGGGTCACCGTTTTGAAACAGAATCAGAAAACAGTATACAACAACCGACAAACCTGGAAATCAGGGATGATCTCACCTGCCTCGGCTTTCCCCTCCCTTAACCGCGCGGTATGATCGAAACAGAGTTGAACTCAGCAACCAGAAACAGTGAAACACCGCTCTCAGATCAGACGAACCAACAAGAGAAACACCTATGAATCATTTGACAATCTGCTCTCTGGCCCTCGGCTGGATTTTCGCCATCGCTTCACTCCCCGCTGCAGAGCGGGAACCGCAGGTAAAAACGTTGCAACCCGGTGTGCGACTGACACTCGTCGCCGAACATCCCGAGTTGGCAACTCCCACGGGGATCGATGTGGACGCACAAGGCCGCATCTGGGCCGTCGCCACGCATACGCATTTTCGACCCGATGATTATGTCGGCCCGGAGCATGATGAAATCATCGTCTTTTCTGATCTCAACAAAGAGGGGCGCGCCCAAAAACGACAGGTGTTCTATAATGCCACCGATGCAACAATGGATCTGGAACTGGGGCCGGATGGCTGGGTGTATCTGGCCGAACGCGACCGCATACTGCGCATCAAAGATACCGATGGCGACGGCAAAGCCGATGTCGAAGAGAACATCGCCGTTCTGAAAAGTGAAGCCGATTATCCCCATAACGGTCTCGAAGGACTGGCGTGGGATCCGAATGGAAATCTGGTCTTTGCGATCGGCGAGAACTTTGCCAAGCCGTGGACACTGACGGGAACCGATGGTGTGATCGTCAAGGGAGCGGGCAAAGGGGGCATTTTCCGCTGCACCGCCGACGGCAAACAACTAAGTCGCATTGCCGAAGGATTCTGGAACCCGTTCGGCATTTGTGTTCGCGCAGATGGTGAGATTTTCGCTGCAGAAAACGATCCCGGCGAACGCCCTCCCTGTCGACTGCTGCACATCGTGGAAGGGGGCGACTACGGTTATGAACGCAGTTACGGGTCAGAAGCCCATCATCCTTTCGTCGGCTGGAATGGAGAACTACGCGGCACGCTCCCTATGATTCATCCGTCCGGGGAAGCCCCCTGTGGTGTTTTGCCGCTGGGACGCGGTCTGCTCGTCCCTTCGTGGAGCGATCATAGTATTGACTTTTTCCCGCTGACGCAAAAAGGAGCCAGCTTTACATCCAAACCCATCACACTCGTCAAAGGGGGGCGCTACTTCCGCCCCAGTTGTATCGCCGAAGATCCCACCGCCGAAAAACAGAAACGCGTCTATTATCTCTGCGACTGGGTCGACGGCCGTTATGAAGCGCACGGTTATGGACGCGTGTGGAAACTGGAAATCGATCTGGACCAGGCAGCCTGGGTCGGCAAGCTGGATCTGGAACCACCCACAAAGCAAGCAAAATTAGCGGCTCAGTTGCGGAGCGGTGACACGAAATTCCAGCTCAAAGAGTTATTACAGTTTTCTCAAGATCAAGACCCGTTCCTTGCGCAGTCCGCCTTGCAGGCGCTGGCACGGGAAGCGACCACATGGACTTCGAAGGAAGTCGCCAGCTGGCCGACCACTGATCGAATTCAGGCCGTCATGGCGTTGAAACTTGCCAAGGCGGACCCAGAGCAATGGGTGCCTCTGTTCCTGGCGGATCAAAACCCGGACGTGCAGTTCGAGACGCTGCGCTGGATTTCCGATGACGGATTAAAAGCATTTCTGCCGAATGTAGAACAGAAACTGGCGCAAAGTGACCTCGACTATCGGCGGTTCGAAGCCGCCATCGCCACATTAAACACGCTGCAGGGTAAACCAGAAGCAGGCATCCGCAACCCGGAGATGCTGTTAGCCAAAGTACAGGATGCAAACAGCGCACCACGCATCCGCGCGTATGCACTGCGGCTGCTGCCAACGCAGTCGCTTGCCGCCCCCAAAGCGGGAACGCAGCCGGTCAAAAACTTTCCCAAGGGACTGACGCTGGAAATGCTCCAGCAACTTCTGGCAGTCGATGATGAAACACTCTCGCTGGAAGTCGTCCGCACGTTGGCGGGCAATCCCGTCGCGGCGCAAAAGATTCTGGCGGGGATCGCCGCCGATCCTCAGCAAAACGTCAAGCTGCGTGCGGAAGCGGTCGCCGGGCTGGCCACGATGGCAGAACAGAATTCCGCACTCTTATACCAACTGGCGGGAGACAAGGAACGTGCCGTACGTGAGGAAGCCTTACGCTGCCTCAGATCGATTCCACACACGCCCCAGCAGGTAGAGACACTGAAAAGTCTGGCCAGTCATTACCCCGAATCAGCGGATCTATTTGCAGCCGCGCTGAATCCGAAATCGGTCAGCGTAGGTCGCCCTGCTCTGACCGATACGCAAGCCTGGTTACAGGCGCTGGAAGCGGTACAGGCTCCCGCAGACCTGGAAAATGGTCGCCGCATTTTTCATCACGGCCGACTGGCGAACTGCTCTCACTGTCATCGGCACGGCGGTCGCGGGAATGTCGTCGGTCCTGACTTAAGCAGTCTGGGTAACAAACAGGACCGTACCTGGCTGTTGAAATCGATCCTCGAACCAAGCCGCGAGATGGCTCCCGAATACCAGCCACGTACGATCATTCTCAACGATGG